>CAJJDL010000001.1 GCA_905182935.1 uncultured Nitrospinaceae bacterium
CTATCAAGGTTTGTGCGTATTCGTAATGTGCTTCAGGTGAGAGAATATGCATTTCTTCTGCAATTCTACAAGCCTGTAGAGAAGATTCAGACATTCCTAAGTTTCGATAAACAGAGCAAAACCCATATTGAATTCCAGGGTGGCGTCCTTCAAAGCTCAGGACTTGATTTAAGGCTGAATTTGCCAGTAAATAGCTACCCATTTCATTAAGAACTAGTCCTTTAATTACGTATAGAGTTGCGAGTTTTGGTGATACCTTAATTTCCTCGTTTATTAAAGTAAGCGCTTGCTCGTAATTTTTTTGTGTTGCTAGGTTATAAGCCTTAACTAAGGCTTCATTATTCTGATCATTAGATTGTCCGCGATTACCAAATATGATTTTTTCTCCAGGGAAAGTTGCTTGCACAGGGAATGGATTTAAAGCGCTTAACACCGATGATAGTAGAATTGTCATTAAAACTTTTTTCATTAGGACCTCTGAATGATGATTAATTTGAATGGCGGACCGCTCGAAAAGCTTTGCGAAACTTGGATTTTTTTGAGCTATTAAATCGTTTGCCGGTGTTTAGTACAATTCCAAAAGCATTGTAATAACCATTTTCTTCAATCGACCATAAGTTACCACTTCCTTCAGTAGCAAAAATAGGATCTATGTGTATTTTCATTCCTGTACCTAAAACCTTACTATTTGTTTTATTTGCTTCGTAGATAGTGGTGAGTTCCTTAATGGTTGGTATCTGCCAGTCATATTGACTTGCGAAACCATTTTTATTCATTTGCTTGATAAGTTGGGTGCTTTCAAACCAATTGTTCCAATGGCCAGATTGTAGATAAGAGTCTTCTTTCATCCAAGTAAGGCCAGTCTTTGTGTCAAAAATAGTTTGATCACCACTATCTTTAAATCTTTTGTCCGCAGACCATGTGGTAATTGCTTGAGCTTTTAAAGTTAAAAGTAATAATAGGAATAAGATTGTAACGGCATTGGTGAAAATTTTTAACCTCAATAGATTCAACTTATTCTATCCTTAAGAAGTTTGTTTACTAGTTCTGGATTAGCCTGTCCTTTGCTTTCTTTCATAACCTGGCCTACTAAAAACCCGAATACTTTTTCTTTTCCATTTTTATATTGTTCAACTTGATTTGCATTCAGCAGCAAGATTTGGTCCACCAGAGTTTCGATGGCAGATGAATCGGTTATCTGGATTAACCCTTTTTCTTTAATTACTTCTTTCGCTGGTTTGCCATTAAGGTACATTTCTTCAAATACGGTTTTAGCCATTTTTGAATTTATAGTTCCATCATCAATTAATTTCAATAGATCCGTTAAGCCCTCAGGCTTAATGGGACAGGTGCTAATTTTTCTACCATCGCTATTTAATTCTTTGAGTAGTTCTCCCATGATCCAGTTACTAACTATTTTTGGTTTTGTATATAGCAAGACAGACTTCTCATAAAAATCTGCTATTTCGCGAGAAGTAGTCAAAATGCCAGCATCGTATTCAGGGATTTTATAGTCTTTAACAAACCGTTTTCTTTTTTGCTCGGGCAATTCAGGTAGTGCATCGTTCGTTCTCTGAATCCATTCACTATTTATTTCAATAGGCACTAAATCGGGTTCTGGAAAATAGCGATAGTCATGCGCTTCTTCTTTACTACGCATAGAGAAAGTAACGCCCTTATTGGAATCATATAAGCGAGTCTCTTGAACGATAGAATCTCCTTGCTCAAGAACTTTTGTTTGGCGGTCGACTTCATACTCGATAGCTCGTTGTACAAAACGAAAAGAGTTGAGATTTTTAGTTTCCGTACGAGTTCCAAATTCTTGTTGTCCTTGAGGTCTCAAGGAGACATTAGCATCGCAACGCAGGCTACCTTCTTCCATATTGCAGTCGCTTACTTCGGCATAATCAAGAATTGCTTTTAATTGGGTCAAATACTCGCGGGCTTCTTCTCCTGATCGCAAGTCTGGTTCACTGACAATTTCTACTAATGGAATACCAGTACGATTGAAGTCGACATAACTTTTACCTGGACTTCCTAAGTTTTCACCGTGAATCAGTTTGCCCGCGTCTTCTTCCATGTGGATACGAGTTAGACCAATTTTCTTATGTGTGCCATTAATTTGAATATTTATATGACCACTCAAGCCTAATGGGAGTTCAAATTGCGTTATTTGGTAACCTTTTGGCAGGTCTGGATAGAAATAATTTTTACGTGCAAAACGATTCATTGGAGAGATACTACAGTTGGTGGAGAGACATGCTCTCATTGCTAATTCGAGAGCAGTTTTATTAAAAACAGGGAGAGAGCCGGGCATGCCTAGGCATATTGGGCAAGTATTTTTATTTGGTGGGCTTCCAAACTTAGTTGAACAAGCACAGAAAATTTTCGAATCGGTCTTTAATTGGGCGTGGACTTCAAGTCCAATGACCACTTCATATTTCATTTCTTTAGCCTACTAGATCTAGTTTAGAAAAATAATCTAAAATCGTATGATCCTAGAATCAAACATTTTTTATTACATTTACTGAATTGTAATAGCAGGTTTAAGTTACGTCAAGTCCACCATTAATGGGCAGTGAATCCACCGTCTACGGGGAGTGCGACTCCAGTTACGAAAGATGATTCATCTGAAGCTAAATATAGACAGGCGTTAGCAATATCCTCAGGGTCACCGAATCGACCAATAGGATAATCTTTGCTCCACTCTTGCATTAAGTCTTTATTCTCCATGAGTTCTTTTGTCATTTCTGTTTTTACTAAGCCTGGGCAAACTGCATTAGAACGAATGCCAGAGGAGCCGTATTCCATAGCAATGGAGCGGCTAAATTGGATTAATGCTGCTTTAGAGGTATTATAAGCTGCAACACCAGGTAAAGCTATGAGTCCAGCAATCGATGATATATTGACGAATACACCAGTTTTTCGCTCTATCATGTGAGGGAGCACTCTCTTGGTCAATTGAAAAACCGATCTAATATTGGTTTCCATGATGTTGTCCCAGTTCTCATCTTTTGTCTCATGAATGGGAGAACCAGAAAAAACGCCACCATTATTAATAACGATGTCAATTTTTCCAAATGTATTTAAAGTTTTTTGCACTAGATCATCAAGGTCATTATTCTTTTTAAGATCGCCTACTACTGCCAGAAGTTCGGTTCCAATAATTTTTTTAGCTACGTCCAATTTTTCTTGCCTTCTACCTATAATCGAAACTTGTGCTCCTTCATTATAGAATAGTTGAGCGCATGCGAGGCCAATGCCAGAACCGCCACCTGTTATGATAACTGATTTTCCTTCAAGTCTCATGGAGCCTCCTTGGATAATTGATATGTATTGATTTGATGGCTATAATGATTACAGTTGAGTGCTAATAGTATTTTCTACTTGGTTATGATAAATCAATTTTCGCACAAAATGCTATACGAATTTATCCAGTAAATGAGGAAGTTGAAAATATGAAATGGTTTTATTATGGATTTGGTGCCTTCATTGGTTTTATTTGTGGAACTACTATCGAATTTATTTTTTATCTTCTTGAGCAGTCAGGAAACCGAATTATCTCTAATATGATTCGCGACTATGGAACCTTAGGTCGTTTTGTAGCAGAAATAGTATCTAACCTTCCATATATCGGTCTTGTTTTTGGGGTAGTAATGATTTGTTATCTTTTTCCTGAAATTGATAGTAATAAAAATAACGAGCTGAAAAATAATTAGTTACAAGATAATCCCTTGTTAGGAATATTTTGGTGTTAACATATTAATGATTGTTTAAATTGGAGTGTTCATTAGGAATGTCAAAAATATTTAACGATAACTTGGTTAAAGCTCTTGAAGCTTCTTCGGATGCAGCAGGAATATGTCGTCAGGCAATGGTTGATGCTAATGATGATAGTTGTAGGGCAATGTATTCGGCGATACTTAAAGATTGCGAAAAACACTTGGAGATGCTTAAAGGTGAAATAGAACTACATAAACAACAAAAAAAATGGGATACGTAAATGCGGATCTTAATCGTTGAAGATGAAAAAAAAGTAGCTGGGTTTATCAAGAAGGGTTTGGAAGAAGAAACCTACGCCGTTGATGTGGCTTACGACGGAGAAGAGGGGTTGCATTTAGGATCAGAAGGACATTACGATCTGATTATTCTAGATATTATGCTCCCAAAAATAAATGGTTTGGAAATTCTTTCCCAACTACGTACTCAGGGTAGCGATATTCCCATTCTTCTTTTGACTGCTAAAG
>CAJJDL010000002.1 GCA_905182935.1 uncultured Nitrospinaceae bacterium
AAAAGATGTTTTATTAAAACCAGTATTTTCAATCCAATCAATGAAATCCGTTTGACTGGGAAATTCTAGTACTGACGCTGGTAGGTAGGTATAAGCATTCTTGTGACCAGAAATAAGATTTCCAATTTTTGGCAAGATGAAATAAAAATAGCATTCATAAATATAACTAATCACTGGGTTTTTAGGTATAGAAAATTCAAGAATAATAAGTCTTCCACCCGGTTTTAATATTCGATAAAATTCCATGAGGCCTTTTTTTATATCGTAAAAATTTCTAATACCAAAAGCACATATAATGGCATCAAAGCTTTTATCTGCATAAGGCAACAATTCGCCACTTCCAATTTGGAAAGTAGTATCTTTATCAAAGCCTAATTTATTTATTTTAATCCTAGCAAGGTCTATCATTTCTCGGCTAAAATCAATTCCAATTACTTGAGTAGAAAGATTTCTCTTTGCAATTTCAATAAGGATATCACCAGTTCCGGTAGCAATATCTAAAATAAGCTCGTTTGATGTTGGCTTCAATAAATCGACAGCTTTTTTTCTCCAATATTTATCTAGTCCTACACTTAGAATCAGATTTAAAAAGTCATACCGAGGCGCAATAGCCGTAAACATTCCTCTGGTTTGATGAGAAAAAGCGGTTCCACCAGGAGTACTCTTAGACATTAGAGACCTTATTTGTTATAGATTAAGTATTGTCGATAAAAGTATTAAAACTAGTAACTATTTAAGTATAGGTTAATAGTATATTGTTAGGGTTATACTTATCTTGCCAATATTTTAATAAATCCTTCAATGACAGTTACCGACTCTCCACCAACTCTAATTTTTTTTATCTCATTATCTTGATGATAGATCTCAACATGAATGCAAGAAGGACGACCCATTTTATAACCCTGCTCAATAATTATATTTTTAAGGTTATTATTATCTGATACCATTTTATGCTTAAAAATATAAGCTCCCATGGCTCCAGCGGCACTTCCCGTAGCGGGGTCTTCTAATATGCCTAAGGGAGGTGCAAACATACGAGCATGAATATTTGCTGAAGGGTTTATAGTCTCATCAGTGAATGCATACAACATTTCTACACCTAAGGAATGTAAAAAACTATTCAACTCGCTTAGATTAGGCACAATTTTTTCTAATGATTTTATAGAGTTAATGGGAACTAGCAAAGCAGGCAAACCAGTTGATACAATTTGTATCGGGTAGTGTGATAACTTTATGGTAGATATTGGGATACTTAATACTTGGCCAATTTTTTCAGCACAGTCTAAAACTGAAAGATATTCTGGCAAAGGTTGGTCCATAAAAAGAATATTATCTATTAATCCTTGGGTAACAGTTATAATTCCTGCTTTCATAGAAAGTTTAATGCTGTGATTACCCGAACTTACTTTCCCAGTTTCTCTTAAAATATGAGCTGTACCTATCGTCGGATGACCCGCGAATGGTATTTCTTTTTCCGGAGTAAATATTCTCACAGAAAAATCTACTGGTAAATCGCCAGGAGGTAATACAAATATTGTTTCAGATAAGTTCATTTCTTGGGCTATTGAGTGCATAGTTTGACTAGATAGCTCTTCAACGTCGAAAAATACTGCTAAAGGGTTTCCAGTAAATGGAGTATTTGTAAATACATCGACCTGGTAAAATGGATAATTCATACATTCAATATAATTATAGGTTTATATCGATCCATTTTTTAAGCACATAAAGTGACCATGGCCGTGACCATGAACATTTGTTATCTAAAAAGTTTTCCCATGTTTTCCTTACTCCCTCTTCTGAAATAAAAGCTGATAACTTTTCAGATGGCGATAATAAAACTGTTTCAATTTCAGACCTCATTTTCCCTTTCATCCAATCATCAAACGGTAAGGTAAAACCCATTTTCTTTCTATTCACTACAGAGTCTGGTAATTTTAATTTCAAGGAGTTAACTAAGAGTCGCTTTGGTGATCCTTGATGCGTTTTCATTGACGGAGGAATCGAAAACATTAATTCAACTAACTTGTGGTCTATTAATGGGACTCTTACTTCAAGACTATGCGCCATGCTCATCATATCGGTATCTCTTAATAAAGCAGGGGCCATATACTGAGTTAGTTCAAGATATGAGATCAAATCAATAGACGATAAAGCTGACTTAGAATCTATCAACTCCTGTGTTTTGTGGAAATTTTTTTCTAACTCTTTATGAAAAATATTTGAACTTGAGAATATGTTTAGTAGTTCTTCTTCACAAAATAATGCTCTAATTAAAAAATATATATGGGAACCATTATATTTTTCTTTTATGTAATGTTTGAGTTTGGTATTTTTATCAGAATCCTTTAAAAATTTAGAAACCATGTTGCCTAACTGATTTTTTAAAAATAAGGGCAGGGCGCTAGTTACTTTTTTTATATTTTCTAATTTTGGAATTAGGTGAAAAGAGTCATAACCTGCGAATAACTCGTCACCTCCCAAGCCTGACAAGGCAACCTTCATTCCTTTGTTTATAGCTAATCTTGAAATCATATATGTATTGATCCCGTCTACGGTGGGTTGATCCATTGCTGCTAATGCATCTGGTAATTTTTGTAATATATCGTTTTCGTCCAGTAATTCGTTATAATGATGAGTATTATATAAATTGGAAATTTGAGTGGAATATTTTGACTCGTCATATTTTTTTTCGTTGAAGGTTGCTGATATAGTTTGAATTTTATTAGGACTATTCGACGCTATTGCGCTAACTATTGCACTAGAATCAATACCGCCACTTAAAAATGCTCCGAGTGATACATCACTTACTAAGTGTAATTTTACGGCCTCTTCAAATTCATATCCAATTTGCTCTATTATTGGTTTTTTATGGTTTATTGTAATTTTATTTTTTACTGGGTCCCAATATTTTTCTATTTTTATCCCATTTTTATCAGCAATTAAAAAATGTCCCGGAGGTACTTCCTTTATAGAGTTAACTATTGTTTCTGTGGATCCTATTCGACCAAATGCTAAGTACTGAAATATGCCAGTTGAGTTTAATTCTGGATTAGGTATTTTTGATGCAAGTGTTGACCTTAATTCTGAACTAAATAGTAATAAATTTTCTTTCGAATAATAATATAAAGGTTTTATACCTAATCGATCCCTCGCTAATATTAATTTTTTGTTTTTCGTATCATAAATTGCAAAAGCAAACATTCCTCTTAATTTTTCTATACAATCTATTCCCCATGCTTCATAGGATTTAAGTAGTACTTCTGTGTCTGTTTTTGTTCGAAACCTAAATTTAGCATTTAGTTCATTTTTTAATTCTTTGTAGTTATATATTTCACTGTTGGTTGATATCCATATAGAGGAATCATCATTTGACATTGGTTGATGTCCACCTGGCCCTGGATCAATAATTGATAGCCTCTGATGGCCCAAATACATATTTAATCCTTTTTTACAGAGTATTTTTTCTTCTCCTCTGTCATCTGGACCTCTGTGTTTAAGAGCATTTAACATGCTATTAAGTGCTATTGAGATGTTATTTGGAGATAATTTGGATTGATTATCTAGGATTCCTGCAATACCACACATGTTTTAATTTTAGGTTTATTTGGTAGGATTTACTTTGCCACTTTAGTTCCCATAACATATATTATGTAAACTAAAAAATCTATAAATTGATTACTAAATTAAATAGTCTTTTTAGAAAAGACATTTTTAATAGCTTCAATTATATGAGTCGATGAAAGTCCATATTTTTCATATAATTCAGAACCAGAACCAGTTTCCGCAAACCTATCACCAACGGCAATGGACTTAAAAGGTAAAGCGATCTGGTTATTAGTTAAAACTTGGCAAATAGCATCACCCAAACCGCCAATAATATTATGATCTTCAGCGGTAATAACGGCCATATGTTTTTTAGATTCTCTAATAATAAGAGATTCATCTAAAGGCTTAAGGGTAGAAATATTAACAACAGTCGTAGAAATTGACTTACTTTGCATTAAATCAGCCGCCAAAAGACTTTCTTGAACTAAACTACCTGTTGCAAAGATGACAACATCTGATCCCTCCCTTACAATGCTTGCCTTGCCAATTTGAAAATTATAGCTAGAGTCATATATACCATTTAATTTTTGTCTGCCTAGACGTATATAAGCAGGTCCAAAATAATTAGCTAATGCTTTAGTGGCCTGGACAGCTTCTTCCCAATCAGCGGGCTGAATTACGGTCATATTTGGCATAGCTCGTGTATAAGCTAAATCCACTATCATTTGAGCTGAAGGCCCATCTTCTCCAACAGCTAAACCTGTATGTGTTCCAGCTAATTTTACATTAGAGTTAGAATAAGCAATGCTAACTAGAACTTGGTCCATTGTTCTTCCAAGTAAAAAACAAGCAAAACTTGTTGCAAAAGCCACCTTCCCAGTGCGCGCAAGTCCCGCAGCCGTGCAAACCATATCACCCTCACTAATTCCCATATTAAAAAACCTGTCGGGAAATTCTTCACCAAATTGTTTGGTACGTGTGCTATCACTCACTCCTGAATCAAGAACCACTAAATTAGCGTGTGATTTTCCAAGTTGTACCAAGGCTGCTCCGTAACCATCTCTAGTAGCTCCATCTTTCATATTATATTTACTCGAGTTCTGTTAATGCTTTATTAAGATCATCTTCACTAGGTGCAACTCCATGCCAACTTTTATTACCTTCCATAAAACTAACACCTTTACCCTTAATCGTATCAGCTATAATGAGTCGAGGTTTAACTGAGTCCATAGGGGTTAAAAGAGTATTCATGATTTCTTCCATATTATGTCCATTTATTCTATATGTATCCCAACCAAATGCCTCCCATTTATCAATGAGAGGTTCTATATTTTTTAAATCTTCTGTTAGATTATCTTGAGC
Organism: uncultured Nitrospinaceae bacterium; assembly: GCA_905182935.1. Classification (GTDB taxonomy): domain Bacteria; phylum Nitrospinota; class Nitrospinia; order Nitrospinales; family VA-1; genus Nitromaritima. The sequence goes on from CAJJDL010000002.1 coordinate 4,909, forward strand.
AACTTTATTATTATCAATTATAGCGATCAAATTATTAGAATTAAATTTTGCAGCAGACATAGCTGCTTCCCAAATTTGCCCCTCTTGTATTTCCCCATCTCCAAGGACAACATAAACATTATAGTTAAGTTTATCAATACGAGCACCCAAAGCTATGCCGTGAGCAACGCTAAGACCCTGCCCTAAGCTTCCACTTGCAATCTCAACGCCAGGAGTCTTAGGATGTGGATGACCTGATAAAAACAATTCACTACCAATTTTCCTATAATCCCAGAGTTTATCCTCAGAAAAATAACCTGCTTTAGCCAATACACAATACATGAGAGCACTTGCGTGGCCTTTGCTAAGAATAAATCTATCCCGTTTTGGATCATTTGGATTTTTCGGATCATATCGAAGAATACCTCCAAAATAGAGCGCGGTAAGGATGTCTGTTGCAGATAGACTCCCCCCAGGATGCCCTGAACCGGCATGAAATATAACATTTAAAATTTTTCGACGAAGATCACGAGCTACTATTTGAAGTTCTAATAGCTTCTTTTCTGTTAAAACAGTATTTTCCATGTAAATAGTAGATTCAAAAGGCTAAAAAATTAAATAATATGAGATAGTTTATACCATAAGAGTATTAAAATATTCAATCTAAGAAATATTCAAGAAACAAGGGGAAATCCCCGATAAGTCTTTTAATTATATATGTATAGAAGTCTAATAAGGCTTATGGAATAAGTATAATATTTTACTTTTTACAGCAACAAAATTTATATTTTTTAGAATAGCTCATGAAAGTTAAAAAAACTTAACTATTGTAATCATATTATCTGGTTTATTATTCAAAAATAGCTGTAATACTGCATTTTGGAGTACTAATTATAATGCCGCTGATCATAAAAGTTGTCACAATTATTTTAATACTATCTTTTCAATCAGCATTTGCTGAAAACAATAAAAACTTTGAGATTTTGGAAGAAACTTTTACCAACTCTGCTGACTCACCAACTGTATTAGCCATTGATTTATTTCAAGATGATCTAACTAAAGATAAAGATAAATCAAGCCCACAAGTAACTACAGTTCCTTCAGATAATCAACCCCCTGTTAAATTAGTATCACCGGTAAATAAGGGCAATACAAATAATGTTCCCATGATCTTATCATTAAAAGAAGCTGTTGTTAGAGCACTTTCCAATAATATAGAGATCGCAGTTGAAAATTTTACTTCTAAAATAAACAACGAAAAAATATCTGAAAATCTATCAGAATTTGATGTGACTTTAGGGATTGATCTTTCATTGGGACGAAAAGTACAGCAACTAGCAAGTGCTTTTAGCTCTCCTAATAAAATGGCAAATGAAAATCAAAGTTGGGATCTCTCGCTTTCTCAAAAACTTAAAACTGGTACAGATTATAAGTTTAATTTTACTAATAACCGAAATAAAACTAATAGTAAGACGGCAGGTCTTAATCCAAACTATAGCTCTGAGCTTGAATTAAGCCTTACACAACCTTTATTAAAAAACTTTGGCACTGATGTAAATAAACGTAATATTTTTATCGCTAAAAATAATGTAAAAATATCGGACCATGAATTCAATACTAAAGTCATTAATGTTATTAGTGATGTTGAAAATATCTACTGGG
>CAJJDL010000003.1 GCA_905182935.1 uncultured Nitrospinaceae bacterium
TTTTATAATGGGACTTTTATATTTGCAGCAGGATCGTCACAAAGAAGCACGGACTGCATGGCAAAAATTTGTCAGTCAAAATTTTTCAGAACCCTTTTGGCAGCATAGAGCACGTTTGTTGTTAAAAAAAATGGAACCGGAATAACAAAAACTGAAAAAAATATGCAAAAAAACATTGTTGCTAAACCTCAACTTGCTGGACAGGGAAAACAGAAAATTGAGTGGGTCAAACGCAACATGCCAATTCTGAGGCAAATTGAAGATGATTTTCGCAAGCATCAGTATTTCAGTGGTTTGCGGATTTTGGTGTGCATTCATCTGGAAGCTAAAAGCGCATATTTGGCACAGGTTTCTGCTGCAGGTGGAGCAGAAGTTGCGGTTACAGGCAGTCACCCTCCAAGTAAAATTCCCAATTATTGAGAAACGAACTGATTGATGTTTATTTTTCTTGAATTATGGGGCTTCAATTCAAGAATAGCACTAAACATATATACTCTGGTTGCTGACTAGAAGATAAAATGATACATTCAATTTCCTGAATTACAAATAACGTGTCCATCTTCATTTCCAATGAATATTGATAAAATCCGTTTATTTTTTCTTTTTATTGCCTGGTTCTCAGCAATAATGAATGTTGTTTTTGGTCAAACAGTTTTTACTTTTGGCAATGTTGGTGTATTGAGTTTGATATGTTTTTTTGTATTAACACTTAGGCGTCTCAAAAAAGAAAGTAATTTTATAATTCTTCTTCTTCTTATTCTTGCATTTATTATCGTAGATCGTATCCCAAGTTTTGAAGAATTTTTATCTGGTGGCCGTTTTATTTTAGTATTTTCTGCATTGTTACCCACTATGATATTAGTTAGATCAGTATCTATAGAAGTGGAACGAGTGAAAATTTCTCAAAATTTATTAAAAAATCTCCCTACTCAAATTTCAACTTCAGGCTTTCAAATAGCTTCTCATTTTTTTGGTAGTGTAATAAACACTGGGACATTTTCTATTCTTTCAGGATCTCTTCCTGAGGATTGTGATAAAGATTATCGTAAGTCTATTGCAGAAGCTTGTCTTCGTGGTATGAATACTTCTGCAACGTGGTCTCCTTTTTTTGTTGCTTTTGCAGTAGGCCAAGCTTTTATTGATAGAACAAATTCTTTGATTGCAATAGGATTTGGAGTTTTTATTGGTTTACTTTTCAATCTTATTTCATTGCCAATATTTGCAAATGGATTAACATTTAAACAAATTAAACTTTCTCTGGCATGTCTCAGTCCAGTAGTACCAATTTTGTCGTTAATTATGTTCTCAGTTTTAACTGTATCACTTATTTTTGATTTTACAGCATTATCAGCAGTAGTTTTAGTAATGCCTATTATGATATTTATTTATTCGGTTTTTAACTTTAAAAATATTTCCAAAATTTTTTCTAACTCTAAATCTTGGCTACTTAATACTTCAGACGACATCATCGTAATAAGTATTGCAATGTTAATTGGACACCTAATTAGTCATTCTAATACAATAAATGATTATAATTTTTTATTTAATTCATTAATATTGCCAGCTTGGTCTCTCTTGGCATTTACTCCTTTCATTATAACTCTATTATCTTTCATAGGAATACACCCCATTATTACAAGTACAATTGCATTATCTTTGTTATCATCAGGACAAGCAGAAATACATCCTGCTTTGATTATGCAGGCTCATCTGGTAGGTTGGGCTGGAGGAACTATGAGTTCTGTTGCATCACTTTCGATTTTAACATGCTCAAATCTATTTCAAGTAGAATCTATAAAACTTGCATTTGGTCCAAATTTGTTGACAGCCGTTATATTTTCCTTGTCATCAGGCTTATTGCTTAGCTTCATAAATTTGTTTCTTTAGAATAATATATGTGTCAGCAATCCTGACCGTTACATTATTTAGCATGTTCACCTTTCGGTGAATAGAAAGTGGTTAAAATAATTTTCCCTGAAACTATCAACATCATCTCCTGTGAGCAACCCCCACTAATTCTTCACAGTCAGACTCCACTCCAAGTAAAACCCCCAAGTTCTTGTAAAACAAACCGATTGATGTTATATATTGGTTTCTCATAATTCAACAAAATGAAACCAAATGAGATATATATTCATTATTCTCTCAAAACTTCTTCCGACTTCCCATAACAATGTCTACAGCAGTCAGGTCTTGATGCCATTTTGGTTTGGGATGGGGCATTGTGGAAGAGAAAAACTTAAATACAAAAAAGACATTGTTGTTCCAATTCAAAAATATGATGAGTTATTTTTTCGAGTTAAAGGTCCAGGTATTAATAACACAGACATTAATACTATAATTGGGCAGAAAATTTGATAAACCCACAATCCTCACCGAGTGTGATTACAGCCAATATTGCCTGTTTTATGGCTATGTTGATGTGGGCCGTGGGATTTCCTTCGGGAGAAATTCTACTTGAGACATGGGGAGCCATTTCACTCCTTTCTGTTCGGATGCTCATCGCCGTCGGCTTACTGATGGTTTTCTGGATAGTGGCTGAAGGCATGCCAACAGTTCTTGCCGCACCATGGGGGCGCGGGTTGACAGTAGGTGGTATTGGTTTCGGTTTTGGAGCCATATTGCTGTTGGTAGGTCAAAAAATGTCAGACCCTGTAACGCCTGCGATCGTTGCCGCCATGATGCCTA
>CAJJDL010000004.1 GCA_905182935.1 uncultured Nitrospinaceae bacterium
CTTGCAGGAGTAACCGTTCTGGTTCTGCTAATTATAGGTATACCAATTTCTTGGTGGCTTGCTCATACTAAAAATCGGTTTCGACCCGTTTTCGAAGCTGTTGTTGCATTGCCACTTGTTTTACCTCCCACTGTATTGGGATTCTATTTATTAATCCTACTTGGACCCGATGGGTGGATAGGTAAACCAGTTGAATCGTTATCTGGTTCATCATTATCGTTTAGTTTTACAGGATTAGTGATTGCCTCTTCCTTTTATTCTTTGCCTTTTGTTGTGCAACCTCTCTACACCACTTTTGAGGCTATTGGTAAAGACCCTCTTGAGGCTGCATGGACTTTGGGGGCATCAAAGTGGGATACCTTCTGGACCGTTGCCAGCCCAATGGCTTTGAGAGGCTATATTACCGCTATTGTTCTAGGATTTGCCCATACTCTTGGGGAATTTGGAGTAGTCCTTATGGTTGGCGGTAGTATCCCGGGTAAGACAAAAGTTTTATCTATTGAAATTTATGACCGCGTTGAAACATTAGACTACAGTCATGCTCATTCTCTATCTGCAGGTTTACTTTTATTTTCTTTTTTTGTCTTACTTTCTGTGTATTCAATTAATCGACGATTACCAATTCGCGTATCATGAATCATTTATCCACTAAGATAAAAATCGATCTTGAAAACTTCACACTTAACGCTGAACTCGACATTCCAATTCATGGGTTCATGGTAATGTTTGGTCGGTCTGGAAGCGGAAAAACTACTTTTTTACGTTGCTTATCTGGCTTAGAACGGGCTCCCGATGGGTATCTAAAAATCGGCAATGAAATCTGGCAGGATGAGAGCCAAGGAATTTTTATTCCAGCTAGTGAAAGACAAGTTGGTTATGTATTTCAGGATTCAAGGCTATTCCCTCATTTGAATGTTGAAGGCAATCTTCGTTATGGCTTCAAACGTCGAGTCCTAAAAAATGGAGAACGGTTTTTTAGTCAAGTTATTGACATCATGGACCTAAATTTCCTCCTAAATCGATACCCTAATAAGCTATCTGGTGGAGAAAAAAAACGCGTGGCAGTGGCACGAGCCGTACTAGCAAGTCCGCGCTTATTATTAATGGACGAACCACTGGTAGGATTAGATTCAAAACTAAAAAATAAAATCCTCCCTTATTTTCAACGCATGCAATCTGAACTTAATATACCTGTCTTCTATGTCACACATTCTTTAAATGAATCATTACAGCTTGCCAATACTATGCTCTTAATGGATAAAGGGGAAATTGTTGTAACCGGATCCATTGAAGATGTATTTTTAAGTCCTGACCTCGGATTACATCTTGGACAAGCATTGGTCGGATCTGTTCTGGATACCACTGTAGCCCGACAAGACGAAGAGTTTCAGTTAACCATCCTTAAATTTAAAGAACAGACTTTATATGTGCCGCGTCGTAATGTTGCACTTGGTAGTAAACTACGAATCCATATTCGAGCGGAAGATGTAACACTTGCTATTGCACCAATCCAAAGCCAGACTAGTGTTTTGAATGTTTTACCTGCTTGGGTGGTCACAACACGAACTAGTTCTAAAGATAATTGTAAAGTAGAAGTTGAACTGGATATTGGTTCCCCTCTTTTGGCAACAATAACCCGAAAATCATTATCTCAACTCAATATTAAATCGGGGCAAAAAGTCTATGCACATATAAAAGCCATCCGGATGGCCCATGAATATGATTAGAAGTTATGATTATCTCTAATGTTTCATAAGCTAATAATATTTTTAATTGATATTAATTAGGATCAGCCTAGCTCGAAGAATAGAGGTGCTTACATAGTTTGTGGCTTTTTTTTTCGTCCCTTTGTTTGCTTACTTAAAAGAGTTGGGTTTAGACAAAGTTCGTCCGATCTCTTATTTAAGACTTTTTGCGAAATAACTTTTTTTAGTTTTCCAGAAGGGTCATAAACTTTAACTGGGTGAATCATCTATTTTAAATCCTCAAAAATAAGGTTCGCTACTAAACCAAAAAAATACCCTACGAAATAAAATATATAATTTATTAGGCCGGATTTCACGTTCTACATGCAAAAATGAGAACATCATTCTAACTTATTACAAATTAAAAACCCGTTAACGATGTATTAAAATTTATTAATGTGTAGAGCGGCGTCAATCCACGAAGTCAACAAGCAATAAAATTAAACTTTAAATTTCAATACTTTAATGAAATTTAAATTTCAAACTAATTTTAAACATATTATAAAACTTAAAATAAAGCACTTTATATTAACAATTTTAAAGGAACTGAGCATCATTTAAATTCGCATATACTTCATACTTAATCGAGCCGTTGAAAATTTATCAAATAAATTTTAAGATACACTAACTTTATTCCTATAATATAAGTGAAGTTAGACTAAAACCACCAAAACATAATCCAAAAATATTATGACCAGACTTTATCAATCATATGTAGTTTTTGTAGCACTTCTGTTTTTAATTTTTACTGGTATTTTTAGTTTAGTGGAAGCAAATCAAAGTTTAAATTTAATGACACAGGGAAGTGATGCACTTTCTAAGGGTAAATACGAAGCTGCCGAAGAATTTTTTAAAAGAGCACTAATAATTCGCCCCAATAACTTTCTAGCAACACGGGAATTAGCGAAAGTAAAAATAAAATTAAACAAACTTAATGAGGCTCTATCTCTGTTAAATAATATCCTTAAACTACCAATTTCAACGGGCCGAAACATACTTATTTATATGAATGGTAGCCTCGAACCGATTCACGCCGAATTGATAGATGAAACGGTAATGGCCATAAATACGTCAATAAATAAAAAAAATAATGAATTTAGTAAATTTTTAAAAGATGACTTAGCGGAACCCGTCCCTCATTATCGAGTTTACTTGAAAAAAACTAATAAAATCATACTTTTACCCAAGAATGAAAATCGAATTAAACATTTTGGTATTCCATCAGCGACAAGAGAACAGATAATTTTTTTGAAAAATAAAACCAAGAAAAAAATTATTGCTTTGATTAAAGTTAAGCCTAAAGAAGAAATGATTAGGGTAGATGCCGGTTGTTTCCTTATGGGTAGTAAAAATGGCGACCTAGACGAGGTTCCAGTTCATAAAGTTTGCATATCGACTTTTAAGTTAGGTAAATATGAAGTGATGCAAAAAAATTTTCAAGCTGTAATGAGAGCAAATCCATCTGAAAATGTTGGC
>CAJJDL010000005.1 GCA_905182935.1 uncultured Nitrospinaceae bacterium
TTTACTGCATCGCAAACTCTTCGAGGTAATGGGGATACTTTGGCATGATCAAAAAAAATCTGATTGGCCTTGATCGGAAATTCTTGCTTTAAGTATATTTCATGGCTATTCATCTGCGTATATCACTAGTTTGAAAATTATTTACCACTATCACGGAAACTCCCTGCTTTTAGAATAGAATGAAATCCGTATTTATCTCGAATACCATCGATACCACGGAATAGCCGGTCCCGCTCTTTAAATGAAACTTTTTCAAACAGATCCAATTGCTGAAACCTAACACGACTAAGAGATGAAAGAGAAACACCTGTCAAGCGAACACAAGTTCTTCGGACGAAAAACTTCCTGAATAGGTGTAATATTTCACGAAAAATAATCCGATCATCGTCCGTAGACTCTCTTAGAGTAATGCATCGTGTCACTGTTTTAAAATCTGAATGCCTTAACTTAAGTGTCACCGAACGCGCATAAAGTTTTTCTACTCGCAACTGAAATACCGCTTTTTCTACGAGATAACTAAGGATCGATTCTAGATACTTTGGATCAGCAGAATCCTCCAATAAAGTAGTTTCTCTACTAATAGATCGACTATCTTCTTCTTCACTAACAACGGGATGATCGCAAGTACCTCGCGCTTTAAGGTATAGTGCTGACCCCCACTTCCCATAAGCTTGTTCTAACCATTCTAGAGGAAGTTCACTTAATTGCATTACAGTGCGAATACCCATGCGCCTTAACTCCAAAGCACTTTTCGGGCCAATTCCTGGAATACATTCTACTCCGAGAGGAGCCAGAAACCTGCGCTCCATACCCGGAGCAATCCACAGCATACCACTTGGTTTAACTGCGGTAGAAGCAACTTTAGCCACTAACTTGTTTGCAGCAATACCAATAGATGAGTTGATTCCAACTTGCTCACTAATCTCGTCACGCATCCGTTGTGCCGTATCCAACAAAGACCCATGTAACCGCATGCACCCAGTAAGGTCAACATACGCTTCATCAATCGACATTGGCTCAACTAAAGGTGAATAGCCCCTCAATATATCGAAGATACGACAAGAAAACTCCTTATAACAGCTATGGGATCCACGAAGAAAAATGGCAGAAGGACACAAACGGCGCGCCCGAGCTAATGGCATTGCAGAATGGATGCCATACTTGCGTGCTGCATAAGATGCTGCGGCTACTACACCTCGTCCACCAGGATCTCCCCCTACTATCACTGGTTTTCCGCGTAGAGATGGGTTTAACACCTCTTCTACTGACACAAAAAATGCATCCATGTCTACGTGTAAAATACTTCTCAATTCATGCACCTTTTTTTAGAGCAATCAATATTTACCTATAGTCCAGACGTAAAATTAAATAAAATTTTACTTACAAATCACACACCTGCTTTTTTAATAGATTTAGGATGACATAACTAAACCACCCTACCTATCACGGTATAATGTAGAAAAACCTAATACTATTACGCCAACGAAACGTCATTTTCTTTTGAGGGTGGCTGATTTCTAAAATTTTCGCATTACACCAATAACCACTCCTTGGATTTTAAAATCACCTTCCTTTAAAAAAATAGGACTCATATCGGAGTTAGCCGGTTGCAATCGTACGCCATCCTTCTCCTTGTAGAATTTTTTCAACGTTGCTCTGTCATTTTCCAACAGAGCCACTACTGTTTCCCCATTATTTGCTAAATCACGTTTTTCAACAATCACATAATCGCCATCCTTGATATGATCCTCGATCATGGAATTTCCCTTTACACGGAGAACAAAAATACTTTTATCATCGGGGTCTGGTAAAAAAGACATCACTTCGTGGTTTTCTAAAACTTCAATTGGCTTACCCGCAACAATATGACCAAGGACTGTGTATTCTCTCGACGAAATTTTTGTAAACTTTTCATCGATAATTTCTATCGCACGGCTCAGGTTTTGATATTTGCGAATAAGTCCCTTGGACTCTAAATGAACTAAATGCTTATGAACTGTTGCTGATGAAGTGAGTTTAAACTGCTTTCCAATCTCGGCAATACTCGGTGCGTAGCCTTTACTTTTTATATGCTCTTTCAGGTACTGGTAAACCTCTCTCTGGCGTCTAGTCAAAAACATAAAACTCCTTATAATAAGAGTCAGGATAGAAATGGGACACGCTAACAATAGACGAATAAAAAACGAAAATCAATGGAGAATTTAACCCTTACACAGTAATAACCTAACTCTAACTACTTATGTTTAAGCGTTTAAGTGAATTGAAGACATGACCGGTAAACTAAAAATTTTATTTCTGTGTACCGGCAATTCATGTCGAAGCCAAATGGCTGAGGGTTGGACAAGGCATATCAAAGGTAATACCATCGAACCCTATTCGGCAGGGATCGTCGCCCATGGACTCAACCCGCGTGCAGTCCTCGTAATGAAAGAAGTAGGAGTAAATATCTCTAAACATACTTCTAAAAAAATTACGTCCATAATGAGCATTTCTTTTGACCACGTGATAACCGTTTGCAGTGACGCCGAAAAATATTGCCCCGTTTTCTCCGGCAAAGTCCAAGTATCTCATTTTAGTTTCGACGATCCCCCGAGTCTTGCCAGATTTGCGCAGAGCGAAGAGGAAGCCTTATCCCATTTTCGACGTGTGCGAGACGAAATCCGCGCCTTTATAGAAAGCTTACCACCTAGGTAACCTTGAAAAAAATTACACGGTCTTATTTCTATTATTTTTTTTAAAAATTTGCAAACACACCTTCACTCCGTTACGCTCAGAACATTAAAACAGCAAATAAAGACTGCCGCCTGAGCAGGCATACGTGTATTAAGTACTTAGGACCATGAACAATAAAAAAAAATACTTCATAACACTAGTTCTATTTTTAGACTTTTTTTTGATATTTTTCACTGCGCACGCAGCAGAAAAATCATCTACTAAAAACTACGACGATATACTACGAGTTGGGGTGGTCGGTGACACTGGAATTGGAGAGCGCGCTTATCATGCCGGTTTCACAGCTATAGCAAAGGCTCTAAAAGAAAAAAAACCCGACCTACTATTGCACCTCGGAGACTTTGTATATCAAACAAAACTTTTTCCACAAACCTGCCCAGAAAGATATCTCAGAAAAATAAATAAAACACTCGCCGATCCGTTTCAGTTTAAACTATTTGTCCCTGGCGATAACGATCTACCTCCGAACACGAAAAAACCAAAAGGTTCAGGGTGCTGGGGGAAAATTGACGCAATGGACAGCAATTTCGATTCTTATCCAACATCCATCCATAAACCAAGAGCCTACGAAGGGACCATGACCATTGGTAACACTTTTTTTGCAATTCTCAATACATACCCCTGGGAAGACCCTACACTCTGGCTCGCCCCGCGTATTAAAAAAGCAAAAAATAAAGGTTTATGGATCATAGTAGCCCTACACGAGCCAGCTATTACCACGGCATGGTATCTTGAAAAAAGAGACTCCGTCTTAAAACAACTTAACTCACTTCAGCCCGACCTTGTATTCTCAGGGAATCAGCACTCCTATGAACGATTCCATCAACTCGGAATACCGAAACCAAGCGGAGTAATTCCCTTTGTAACACCAGAATCAGAAAACTATTTAAAAGGAAATGGAACTATCCATGTGGTGTCAGGTGGAGGAGGCGCATTTTTGAGACCATTCGCTGACCAACAAGGATTCAAGAAACGTACCGCACCAAAAGAAGTATTCAACGCATTAGCAACACGTGCTCTCATGAATCATTTTTTAATTTTGGAGATCACGAAAAAAACTTTAGCAGCAACAACTTATCGAGTGTGCCCAGAAATAACCGCGGAAGACAAACAAAACCCAAGGTGGAAACCAGATAAACCTATATGGGAGTCGGTTAAACTAGAGTGCGACGGAAAGAACAAAGGTTCTACTGTTTTCGAACATTTTAAAATTCGGAACGAATAACGAATAATGTACATACTCAGTAAAAACTTACTGGGAAGTCAGCCTTCTTTGAGAAACTGATCAACTTCATTGATCATTTGTTTAACATCTTGAGCTGATGTATTGATCGCTTTTTTCTCTTCATCTGTCAGTTTCAGTTCTATTATTTTTTCAATACCAGTCATCCCAAGCATCACCGGAACACCGAAGAAAATTCCTTCCCACCCATACTCCCCCTCAAGAAAAGCAGTACAAGGAAGCATTCTTTTCTTATCCAAAAGAACTGCTTCGATCATCTTTACAACAGAAGCACCTGGGGAAAGAAACGCACTTCCTTTTTTAAGCAGATCAACAATTTCCGCACCGCCCTTACGGGTTCGGTCAACCAAACGATCAATCTGCTCTTTATTCATCAAATCGGTAATAGAAATACCAGAAACCGTTGTATATCTCGGCATAGGAACCATTGAGTCTCCATGCCCTCCAAGAACCATAGCATCAACATCGACCAGAGAACAGTTAAGCTCCAGAGAAACAAACGTCCTGAACCTGGCAGAATCGAGTACTCCTGCCATACCTATAATGCGATTCTTAGGCAAGCCGGAAACCTGCTTTGCGACATAAACCATCGCGTCCAAGGGATTAGAAACAACAATGATTAATGGATCAGAAGAGTACTCCATGACCTGTTCTGTAACTTCTTTGACAATCTTGGCATTAATTTTTAGCAGATCACTTCTGTCCTGACCTGGTTTACGTGGTAAACCAGCAGTGATAACAACAATGTCTGAATTTGCAGTATCTTTATAATCATTAGTTCCTGTAACGATACTATCAAATACCTGCAAACACCCTGACTGCTGAAGGTCAAGCGCCTTTCCTTGTGGTAGGCCCTCTACGATATCAGCAATAACGACATTACCTAAGTTCTTATAAGCTGCCAACTGCGCAACCGTTGTTCCTACTTGGCCGGCACCTACGACTGTTATTTTTTTTCGCGTGGTTTCCATAAAAACCCTTTCCTCGCATAATTTAAAAAACCTAGCAATCTATCTTAATTGAAGATCCTTAATCTTACATAAATTTTGCCATGCGTCTACTATGCTTACTTGAAGTAAGTAAGTCACCTTAAAACTTTTAACCACTAGAAAATTTTTTTATTTTTTTTCTTTGACATGAAACCAAATAAAAAATTACAGTACCAAATAATCCACGAAGCAATATTTTTTCTAATAAGACCAAATTATCTATAAGGCTACTGGTGGATTGCGGTAAGGTAAGTTAAACTAAAATATTATCCCCTAATTTGTCAAGCGATTTTGAAACAATAACATGAGTCGCCTTAACCATGAACCACGAAAATCAAAAATACTCATTTGGTATCGATTTTAGCGCGGTTCCACCTGTCCCAGATAACCCAGCCGAACTACCCAACTATCACTCTAGTTTTAAAAACCTTATCAAAGTTGAACGAGATAAAATTAAACAGTTTCATCGTGCTGGTGCAGGTGGGCGCGAGGTAGTTCAAGCTCATACTTCCCTTGTCGACTCAATTTTATGCTACTTAATCGAATCCCTAGCCTCTAGAAAAAAATACTCTTCAGA
>CAJJDL010000006.1 GCA_905182935.1 uncultured Nitrospinaceae bacterium
AGCAGAATGTTTATATGTTTATATGTTTAATTGGTCTATAAACGTCGGTGTAAACCATAAATAGTTTAGGGAAATCTTTATAAATAAAGACTTCTAGTTTTCTGCAATGATTATTATTATGAGTTCAGATTGTTAGGGTTAAGCTGATATTGCTAATAGACAGGAAGTACAGTGGGACAACTTGTACTAGCTAACAAAGATTGCTTTAAACAGGAGCTTCAGCTTCGATAAGCCGCATGGTATAAAGGTGATGGTATAAACTTTCGTTTGCCATCAACTCCTTATGAGTGCCTGACTCGACAATTTCCCCCTTGTCTAGGACAATAATTTTATCTGCATTATGGACGGTGCTTAGTCTATGAGCTATTATGAAGGTAGTGCGATCTGTCATCAATTTTTCAAGAGCATCTTGAATTAGCATTTCAGATTGATTATCCAGAGACGAGGTTGCCTCATCAAGAACGAGAACCGTTGGGTTTTTGAGTAAAGCGCGCGCAATGGCTATTCTCTGACGCTCTCCCCCAGAAAGTTTGACTCCTTTTTCACCAACTAAGGTGTCGTAACTATTAGCAAACCTAGTTATAAAATCGTGTGCATGAGCCGACTTTGAGGCTTCTATCATTTCCGCTTCGGTAGCATCAAGCTTCCCATAAAGAATATTTTCACGAATAGTTCCACCAAATAATAGAGTTTCTTGAGGTACTAGGGCGACTTGACTCAGATAACTTTGTAGATCAAGAGATTTTAAATTATTCCCATCTATTTGAATTTTCCCAGACTGTGGGTCGAAAAAGCGAAGTAGTAATTGGACAGTTGTAGATTTTCCTGAACCACTGGGACCAATTAAAGCAACTGTTGTTCCAGGGTGGATATCAAAGCTAATATTGTTTAAAACTGGGGTGCCATCTTCATAACTGAACACAACCTCATTAAAACAGATATGACCCATAAGAGGCCTGAGCTTGACCGCATTTAATGGGCTATTGATTAAAGGCTTGGTATCTAAAATTTCATTAATTCTACGCATGGCACCCAAAGTTTCTTGTAGCTGGGTATAGATTTTAACAAAGGTTCCTATCGGGCCTGCCATTATTAATGCGTAAAGGAAAAAGGCGGCTAACTCGCCAGGTGTTGTAGTTCCTTGCATGACCTGCTGACCTCCGTACCAAATCAATATAGTCGAAACAAGAAAAGTAAGGCCTAAAATCAATGGACCAAACGAAGATGAGATGCGTACCTTCCCAATAGATTTTTCAAACGCACTCTCAATTTCATTTTCAAAACGTTTTTTTTCATGAGGTTCTCGGGTATAAGATTTTACAATCTTAATGGAAGAAGCAACTTCCTCAAGTACAACCAGTGCTTGTGCGATTCTATCTTGTACTGTTTCTGATAGCCTACGCAGGCGTTTTCCAAAAATACGTGCGAATAACATTAGTGGAGGTAAAACAAGAAGGATTAAACCTGTAAGTTTCCAATTGAGATAAAAAATAATAGCTAATGCACCTAATAAGGTGATTGTTTGTCGTAAAACAGCTACAGGAATTGATACTAAGGCACTTTGAATTACAGTGATATCATTACTCATTCTAGATAAAATTTCCCCAACACGTCTGCCTTGGAAAAACCGTAAAGAAAGAGACTGAATATGAGAAAATAGTTCGATCCTAAAATCGGCCGTAACTCGGTGTCCGATAAAACTCAAAATATAATTATGTGCAACTGCAAAAGCTGCTTGGAACAAAATGATAATTACTAGGTCCTTGGTAAGGCTATTTAAGAGGTCGGAATTTTTTAGGACCACAACCGCGTTGATCATATTTCTTACAATCAGAGGCAAAGCCAAGCTAATCATCGATGTCAAAATTAGGCACGCAAAGGCAAAAATAATACTCTTGGCGTAGGGGCGAGCATATTTAAGAATATTTGCAAACTCTTTCATTAGTTTATAGAACTCTGATTGGAACGTTTTTTTTAAATTAACGGTGCATCATAACCTCAAGGTAAATAGATTTCAATGATTTGTGAGGCAATTAGTAGCTAGTACGGCTTGATTGAAACACCATTATAGGAATTCAAAAATAATATATATGAGCGAAGTAAACATTATTTTTTTAATTATCCAAAATAAATTAAAGTTTTAAGAAAAGTATCCGTTATAGAGAATACGGGAAGTTTTAGTCTTACTAAAAAGTAAGTGAAAAATAAAATTTCCAATTAATTTTCATTAGTTGTTTGAAAGGTCTTAAATAACTTTAAAGATAAAAAGGATTGACGTTATGGATGCTAATGCAATAGGTCCGGTGGAAAAAAATCAAATTCAGGTAGACAGTAAACTTTCTTCTTTAGGAAACAAGGTTCCATCTGGTGGGACAATCTCGGGGCAACAGACTGATACAGTCGAATTATCTCAGCGTGGGCAAGCTGCGGTTAGCCAACAAGTTCCAAAAAATGCGGGTTCTGAATTAAGAAAAATAGATATAACAGATGATAATCAAGTGGTTGTTAAAATCGTAGATGGTCAAACCCAAAAGGTAGTACGCCAGATTCCTAGAGAAGAAGAAGTGCGCCTAAAACAAGCAATGAAAGAAAACTTGGACGACTTGGGTGGAGGTTCTGTTAGTAGTATGCATGTTGATGATATAGTATAAAAAAACATGTAACTGCATTACTTTGGGACAACCTTCCTACCTATCGCACCAATTTATAAAGCCTAATATTGTTTTATGAGAATCAGGAGTGGTATTTAACTCTTGGTTTTTTTAATACTTTTCATAAAGCGAAAGGTGATTTCTTCTGGAGTGTGGTGCACTCTTCCTGTCGATTTGTCAAAAGAGGGCTCAACTTTTATTAATAGAAAAGATGGCCCATCTTTACCGATTAGTTCTTGAAATGCACCTTTAATTTGGCTTTTATTTGTTACTTTTTTTGTGTGAATGTACCCTGCACTTTGGGCAACTTTTTCCAGAGATACCAATTTGGATAAAGACCTTTGTCTTCCCGTTGATTCGTAGGTCTCGTTATCTATAACAATATGGATAAGGTTTTTAGGTGCGGCAGCGGCAATCATAGCTAGTGTTCCCATTGACATCAGTACGTTGCCATCACCATCAATAATAATTGTCTTTTGATCTGGACGGCTGACTGCCACTCCAAGTCCAATCGATGAAGCAAGTCCCATAGACCCAATCATATAGAAATTTTCCCCCCGATCTTTAATATTAAATGATTCGCGGCAGATATAACCGTTGGCATGGATTGCAATTTCGTCTGTTAGCAGTGGGATAATTTCTTCAAATGCTTCAGTGCCCTTCATTAAAGTATCCTTTCCCAACCATTAAAGTATATGGAAGGCCCTTTTCCATTTGTTGGATAGCAGTATTTAAGGATGCTTTATAATTATCAGATGAGATAACCGAATATTCCATACCACAAGTGTTCAACAGGTTCTGATTAATTTCTCCCATTATAATATGTTCTGGTGCGTCGGTACTATCTTCACCTCTCCAGCTCATGATTACAAGTACAGGAATTTTATAAATAAGGTTAAGAGAAGTAAAAGCATTGAGACAATAACCCAACCCCGAGTTTTGCATGAGTAAAACAGGAAGTTTTCCAGCAAGGTATGCGCCTGCGCATAGTCCTACAGCGGCGTCCTCTCTCACAGCAGGGTAATAAGGTGTTTTAGGGTCATCATCGATTATGCTAATCAATCCTGATAGCAGGGAGCATGGTACACCCGTGAAAAAATTAAACCCCTTACTAAAAAGAAGTTCTGAAAAAACTTTAGAAGTTAACATGTTTAATTTTTTTTAAACTTACCAGTTTGCAATATTGCGTTCACCGCCAAAAGTTTTTTGTAATTCATGGATATTTTTAACATATTTTTTGATACCTTCGAGGCCTTTAAATTCTACCCCTAGGTCACTTGCGGCCTGATTAGACATAGGTACTCCCTCTTCACCCATTACACCCTCAACTTCTCCAAATGAATCTACTATCTCGCAAATCATTCTACCTAAGTCAAGATTGTGAATATGGCCATCTATCAGATGATAAATTTTTCCATAGGCGTCGGTATTTTTGAGAACTTTTAATATTGACTGACATACAGCCTCGACTGATACATACTTGGTGCTTCCTTTTACATCAATATTGTAGTTAGTAGAAAGAAAGTCGACGTCATTAAACCATTCGGACTTTGGTAAATCGGGGCGCACGCCATAAATTGTAACCGGACGTAGAATAGAAATATCAAAGGCACGATTCCTTGCATGAAAAAAGCAAAAAGATTCAATCGACGATTTAATTGCTCCATAAAGAGAACTGGGTTGAACCGGGTGCGATTCGTTAAGTGGGCTGGACTCTTCAACGGAGGGTTGGATGGTTCCAAATACTGCACAGGAACTCATGAAAACGACTTGCTTAACTTTAGCACTTTTTGCTGCTTCAAGAAGATTGAATGAGCCATTTATATTTGCTGTCACAAGCTCATCTGCAGTCTTAACTGGGCCTGGAAAGTGAGCTAGGTGGATTAATATTTCTGACCCTTCAACCAATCGCTCGAGAGACTCTTTGTCTGTAAGGTCTCCAATGACGTAGTCAATGTCCTCGTAAGTTTTTAAATGATCAACGATGCTATCTTCTCGAATAAGCGCTTTAATATCATTAGTACTTCCATCTTGATTAGGTGCGGACAATAATTTGACCAAATGAGATCCGACCAATCCGGTTATTCCGGTAAGAGATATTTTCATATTTAAACTCCAATAATACTTTGTGAAAAATAAGGAAAAACTTAGCCGAATTCAGCGGCATTTATTTTAATGGATTCTTTGATGGAGAATACAAATATTCAAACCTCCAAATTACCAGTATTTTTAAAAAACTTAAAGAGAGAAACAAACTAGAAAAGCTAAGTTTCAATTAGTTTCCATTTGAAATAGGAATCCAGAGATTATGGGTAACAGTTATACCTTTAGTCAACCGGTTTTTTTAAATTTATTTGATTACAATTTTGGAAAAATCAGCGACATTTGAAAATAGGAGGGAGATATGTTTTAACAATCGGAGCCTATTTTTTCGAAGGTCGTCTTCCTTTGCCATAACCATAACCTGTTCGAAGAATGCGTCTACAGTTTCTTTGATTGTGGAAATTTTTTCAAGAGCCTGAGAGAATTGTTTTTTGCTTAGGAAAGTTTCTATCGGTTCCTTGATTTTCAGATATTCATCATAAAGATTTTTTTCCGCGGGTTCTTTAAATAATGACTGTTGGATGTCACCATCTGCTTCCTCGTTTAATATGCTAACCACTCTACGGAACGCTATGGCAAGAGGTTCAAAGTGGGACTGTTCCTTTAAATCCGATAATGCGACCACCTTCTTTTTGACATCTGCCAGAGAGTCTATATTCGCAGATAGAACTGCATCGATAGCATCATAAGGGTAGTCTTGGTCACCTAGAAAAGTTTTATATCGCTGCAAAAACAAAGCTTGAGTATGCGCACGAACTTCCTCAGCAGTTAGTTTAATTTTATTTTTGAGTAAATCAGTACCTTTTTGTATTAATGAATCAAGTGAAACTTGCCAGTTTTGATCATTTATGATTTGAATAATGCCAAGCGAATGCCGTCTTAGGCCGTAAGGGTCTTCGGAGCCTGTAGGAAGAAGTCCAACTCCTATGCACCCAAGAATTGTATCTAATTTATCCGCAATAGAGACAATAGCTCCTATGGGGTTCGAAGGAAGCAGGTCTCCCGAAAATGCAGGCCGGTAGTGTTCTTTGATAGCCAAGCTGATGTCAGAG
>CAJJDL010000007.1 GCA_905182935.1 uncultured Nitrospinaceae bacterium
TGTGAAAAACTTTATTTGTCTGTTTACTTTAGTAGCAATGATTGGCCTTGTTGGGTGTGCGGGACTTCTTGGTAAGGGTAAGGGAGCATCTGCTGGTGCTGGAGAGTCTCAATTAGGCAAAGGAGCTTTTCAAAAAATGACTGTTACCTGCTTTGGCTTTTGCTCTATTGATAAGGGTAATAGCAAATAACCCTCGCTAAGTCATTGAGAAATGGTGGGCCACCTCGGGATCGACCCGAGGACCTACTGATTAGAAGTCAGCTTTGGGTTAATAAGTATTTAATTATATAGCTGATTTTAGACTAGACCACGGTATGACCAAGCTAACTATAAAATTCAAACCCAGCTGTTATGGCTATCTTTAGACTTTTGTTTTATAAATTTATTTGTCTTCGGCTCTTTTTGGTTTAGAGCTCCCTCTAGTTCTGCCTCAAACTCTTCTTGTCGGATTTTCTCGACCCTACGTTTTCTAAGGTTTTGTTCTTTAGTTACAGAGGTAAAACGATAATCATTGTCGATTCGCATTTTATGATCTCCTTACAAAGTTTTTTTCGTCTTGCTTTGCCACGATCTGGACCTTAAGGTCCAAACCGTTGGAGGTGGCAATAGCAATTCGAATCTTCATATAACTATTCGTCAATACGAAGAAAAACTATTAGCTAAAAAAACCAATAATTAAACAATTTGTTTCACAAACACGCAAAAATTAATATAAATCATTAAAATTCAATGAATTAAAGAAATATCCGCCTTGTAGTTTTTATCAACTGTAGTGAAAATTAGTTAACTTGGGGTAAGTTCTTCTTGATTGTGGCCTAGGTAGAGAAGCCCGTCAGACAATGAATAGTTATCGGGGAAGGTCTTAACTTTTTCGTTTATTTTTTCTTGTAGCTCTCGGTACAGTACTTCAGCTTCATCAGAGTTCATTCCAGTATCAATTTTATAAGAGTAGCCAAGACTTAGATCATGTTCTGGAGGAGTATGTAATTCCGTTATGCCCCATGCCGAAGGATTCTTTTCAAGAGGAGTTCCTTTTTCCAAATCAAATTGGGAAATAATACATGAAAATCCACGTGAAGCTAGCACGCGCTGATTATTTACAACGAAATCAACCGACTCCCGAGCTTCGTCAGGGGTCTCGGTGGGAAATCCGGTAATGAGATAAAAGTGCATACCAATACCAATACGAACACACTCTTCAACAATTCTGTCGACCACCTCTAATTCAACACCCTTTTTCATAGAATCCAAAACACGTTGATTATAGGATTCAAGACCGAATATTAACTTTCTGCACCCTGACTCATATAATAACTCCATACGATTTTCAGTAAGCAAGCTCTTTTCAAATTTCAATTCTCCAGTCCATTTGATATCGAGATCTGCCTCAACAATTTTAGTAGCAAAAGTTCTCATGAAATTAATTGGGAGTGCCTCATCAGTGAAGAAAAAATAATCACAATTATATTTCTCTTTTAATTTTTTAACGTCATTGACTACATTTTCAGCATAGCGAACGTGAAAATCCATATGATCAAAAGGAATGGAACAGAAAGCACATCTCTCCCAATAACAACCACGAGACCCCATAATCGGCAGCACTCGTTCCGGTGAAAGATACAAATCCAGCGGCATGCCGTCAAAATCCGGTGTCGGCAGATTATTTAATTCTTCTTTTGCAAAAGGGCGATTGACCTTCACCTGTCCTTTATCTTCCCAAAATAAATTAGGTACCTTTGATAGGTCGCCACCTCCCCTAACCTCTTCGACCAATTTCAATAATGGCGTCTCACCTTCGTGAACAATCATGCTATCTAAAAACTGAAATACAGGGGTACCGTCCCTTTCCATACGATCTACTAATTTAGTAAACACGCTGCCACCAGCAGTTATATGAATATGAGGCGCTGCTTGTTTGACAAGGTGTGCTAGGGTGAGGCCGGGAATAATCTGCTCTACTGATGTTATAGATATACCAAAAATATCAATATCTTCTTTTAAAATCGATGGCAGGTAATGTTCTTTATAAATATCATAGAAAAAATTCTCATTCGGATTAGTGAATGATTCAATAACTTCCTTCGTTGAGTAAGGGGAATAACGCGTCTGACTCCCGATAACTGTTAACTGTGAAGGGAAATATGGAGCAAGAATATTATCAAGCCAGACATCAATGATCTTGAGGCTTTCCATATAGCGGTCAAGATTATAAAAATCTTCACATCGCAATGAATCCTTGGCTGCATCAATTTCATATTTTAAGGAAGGAATAATTTCTTCTGCTTCTCGCAACTTGGCATACTTATCTTTTTCAAATTGAGAGTGGCGAGGCTTTTGCCCTAATTCACGTAATTCAGTAATGATGCGTTCATAGAGTGGCTTTGTTCTTTCCCAGGTACAAAGGTGATCAAGAAGCTCAATCGCCAAGTCTCTTTGTTTAACATCCTGAATACCATGCATATGCAGGTATGCTTTAAGACTTGGCAAACTCAGATAAGGCTGAGATGGATGCCATGATGATGGAAATACTAGATAAACCATAAGCTTAATTCACCAATTCGTTTTAAACGTAATAGTTAACTAAGTATACTAGATTTTTAGGGCTTTGGAGCCATAAATACTAGCATTACCAATTTATCCTGCGTGTGATTGACCACCCCGTG
>CAJJDL010000008.1 GCA_905182935.1 uncultured Nitrospinaceae bacterium
TTCTAACCTTAACTAATTATCATGGTTTTAAAGCTTATGAAGTTAATAATAATCAACTACTTATATTTTGTCAAATCTATTTTTAATAAAACATTTGACAAACATTAGAACATTGTATAAAGTTTAGAAGTAACATTAGAAAAACATTATAAATACCCGGGAGGCTACACAATGAAAAATATTAACTTTTACAAAAATGCTTTTGCTATCTGCATAATCACCTTATTTTTTTCTAACCAAGCTTGGTCCAATGAAAACCTTAGGTGCATAGGTGATTGTTCTGGAGTAGGAAACAAATCAATGGGAGATAATGCTAACCCAGATGACATGGTACTAGTTCCGGGCGGTTCATTTTTAATGGGAATAGATAAAAAAGTGAATGTTGATACAAAAAAAATGTCTAAACGCCAACAACTACGTTACGCCGTATCAAAAGCAGCATTTCATGACGAAGGCCCCGCTCATAACGTTATATTGGATGCATTTCATATAGATAAGTTTGAAGTGTCAAATACAAAATATTCAGAATTCATGAGAGCAACGGATCACCCAGCCCCCGCATATTGGGATGACAGCAAACGTAACAAACCAAATCAACCAGTAAGCGGAGTTAATTATTTTGATGCAACTGCATATTGTAGTTGGGCTAATAAACGACTCCCCACAGAAGCCGAATGGGAAAAAACAGCACGTGGACCAGAGGGTTATAAATATCCATGGGGAAATGATTTAGATGACAGTAAAGGCAACTGGGGTCGTAAGCAAGAATTTACAGCAATAGTAAATGCCTATCCTAAAGGCGTAAGCCCTTACGGTGCTTACAGCATGGCAGGAAATGTATTTGAATGGGTACAAGACTGGTACGATCCAAATTATTATAAAACAGCCAAACAATCAGTGAACCCAACGGGTCCATCTAAAGGCGTTTTCCTAAGTGCGACAGGTACATATGTGGATCGTTACGCTACAGGGAAAAAGCGAGTCATCCGAGGTGGTTCTTGGTATGCACCAGCGGCAAGTATCACAACGACTCATCGATTCTGGAATGACCCAATGAATAATAGCTATGGTGTTGGGCTGGGATTTCGTTGCGCTCGAACCGTAGATGATAACGGAATGCTGCAAGCTAGAACTTTCTATATGGATGCACTTATTAATATGGGTGCAGAAAAATATCCACAGGCCCTAGCATCTATTAAGAAAGCATTGAGCCAAGATGGTTCAAATGCTGAGTATGTACAGATAAAAAAAATGATTCAGAAGCAAATTCCTTAATTGAAGTTATTTAATTTTAGCTAGGAGGAGGAGCATCTTTATCCTTCTCCTAGCTAAAAAAATCACATCAAATAGGAAACTCAATTATGAAACACATTTTACGTAATAAACAAAATTCAAGAGCAGCAATATTTTTAGCTACCATCACGATTCTTTTCTTTTTAAACCCAAAAACTGGGTTCAGCGGAGATTTAAACGAAAAAAATACAACTTTTAAGACTGCACAGGCTCGGTTTGCAGTAGAGCAAGCATGGGAAACTTATCATGATGCTGCATTAGGAGGAACACTAGCATCACCTGCAATGCAAACAGAACTAGAGATGAACCTTCACAGGTCACGTGCTCTACTTGCAGAAGCTTACGATGCTGAAGATAAAGGTGACATGAAGACAGTTGAAAAAATCATCCGTGAAATAATGACCCTTAAACAAAAAGTTGTTAATGAAAGTCAGGAGAGAAAGAAATGAGCATGATATTTAAAATATTGACTACGATAATCATGGTTTACCTAGTTTCTCCTATAAGTCTATTTCGTGCCGAAGCTAATACAGAATCTGTGAGTAGCAGCACAAGAGACTCCGTTGAAATGAAGTTAATTGAATCCGATGAATTTTTAATGGGTAGTAAGTCTGATGAGGGTAGATCTGATGAGAGACCTCAAAGGAAGGTATATATAGATAATTACTCAATAGATATTTACGAAGTAACCAATGAACGCTATCTGAAGTTTATTCATGACACAGAAAGAAAGGAACCACCAAACTCCTATGGTGAAAATTCACTCTCCGAGCAACCTGGAGTAAGTCAGCTTCCCGTCGTACAGGTTACCTGGTATGACGCCGTAGATTATTGCAGGTGGGCAGGAAAAAGACTTCCATCTGAAGCAGAGTGGGAAAAAGCAGCTAGAGGAAAAAATGGTAACGATTTTCCATGGGGATTCGAACCACCTTCAGAAAAACCAGTTAACTTTGACAAAAATTGGGAAGGCATTAAAACATTATGGCCTGCTAAAGGGAATGTAGAAACAACTTCGCCTTATGGAATCATAAACATGGCTGGAAATGTTCGTGAATGGGTAGAAGATTGGTATTCACCTGATTACTACCAAAGTGCCCCATCTAAAAACCCTTCTGGGCCACAAGTTGGAATTTTAAAAGTTATTAAAGGAGGCTCTTGGCATAGCTTTAAGTCAGATATTAGACCAGCATCCAGAGGTAAAGGTGGTTTCGCACTCAAAACAGATGGCATTGGTTTTCGTTGTGCAAAATAAACATTTTTACCTTAAATGAAAATAATTTCTGGGGAAAGAAAAATGAACTCTCAACAAAAATATTCTATAAAAATATTATTAAATATTTTCATCCTAACCGTTTTCATGTTTTCGTCATTGCCTTTCAAGGCACAAGCCGACTCCTCGGATACAGAAAACATGATTTTAATCAATGCGGGAGGTTTCATGCGTGGAATCGATGAAGACCCAGGGAATAACAAACTACCTTCACCAAAGGAAGTATTTGAAGATGAAGGACCAGCGAGGATGGTCTATTTGAGTTCCTACTACATCGATAAATACGAAGTTTCAAACTCTCAATATAAAAGTTTTATGAGAGCAACTGATTATGCAGCACCCGCCTATTGGGATCATCGACAATTAAATATTACTAACCATCCAGTAACTGGAGTGAACTGGCATGACGCAAGTGCTTATTGTCGATGGAACAAAAAGAGGTTACCTACTGAAGCAGAATGGGAAAAGGCCGCCCGAGGACCCGCCGGTTCAATATACCCATGGGGAAATACTATTGATATAAAAAAAGCAAATTTTTCAAAAGGAAATACTGGTAAAAAAATGGTCACAACACCAATAGACTCATATCCCGAGGGGAAAAGTTACTACGGAGTATACAACATGGCAGGAAATGTATTCGAATGGGTCCAAGACTGGTACGACCCAGATTTCTATAAAGACGAAAAGAGTGCCGTAAGAAATGTAAAGGGACCAAACTTAGGAACTGAAATAGGGATCGAAGGTAAATATGATGTAAAGCTTCGATATGGTCAAAAAAAAGTAATCCGCGGTGGTTCTTGGTTCGCTCCTGCCGAAAGCATAACAACAACTCATCGTTTCTGGAATAACCCAATGAATAATTCCTATGGTGTTGGATTAGGTATTCGATGTGCCCGCGATATTAAAGATAATTCTCGAATGGAAGCTCGCTCGCATTATATGGATGCACTTGTAGAAATGGGAAATCAAAAACACAAAAAAGCATTCGAGTCAATCAAACGGGCCCTTAATCTAAACCCTGATGATCGAGAATACAAAGCACTAAAAGAAATAATTAAAAAAAGAGGCAACTTATAATTGTTGAAAATTTATTCGAAATAATGAAGGGAGAAAAATGAAGAACAGATCACTCGTAAAACTGTTTATACCTTTAACATTACTTTTGACTTCATGTGCTGGGCCTACACCACAAAAAATTGTACCTGCAGAATTCGAAGCAGGGCAAGTAAGTTTTCATAAAGTTTGTGCTGGCTGTCATGGAGTTGATGCAATGGGGACCAGTAAGGCACCAAACTTAATTCATGCAAAATTTAGCAAAGACAGTTACTCAAACAACAAGATTGTAAAAACCATAATGAACGGATCTCAATCAGGAGCAATGCCTTCACAAAAAAGAAAAGTAACCGAAGAGGACATAAAACAAATAATTAAGTACCTTCGTTATTCTCAAAAAGATATCGAATCATCAAACACTTAAACAATTAATAAACTATGATTAAAATTATAACAATTCGGTTAATTGCCTTAGTTATTTTCTTGATATTTTCAAGCAGTATTGCTTGGGCGGAATATAAAGAACCACCAGAGGTTTGTCCTCAGGAAAGAAAAACTGCAAAAGCACCGAGTCATTATTTAAAAAAAACAAACCCGCTTAGAGCTACACCACGAAATATAAAAAAGGGAAAGGTTTTATCTCAGATCAAAGCAAAACCGATGGCCTGCAAGCATTGCCACGGCATGCTAGGCAATGGCCAAGGATCAATGGCTTCAAGCATGAAAATAAAACCAAGGAACTTTACATGCAAGCAAACAATGGAATCTATATCAGACGGTCAGCTCTTCTGGATAATAAAAAAGGGATCAAAGGGCTCAACCATGCCAGCTTACTCATATCTATCAGATAAAAAAATCTGGCAACTAATACTTTACATTAGATCATTGTCAAAGAGGGATGCATAAGCTTAAGAATAGAATCACTAATTAGTTAATTTTAAAACCAATTTAAGAAGGAGGTTGAGATGTTCTATCAAGTCAAAATTCTTAATAAAAAAGGAAAATTAATTAACCTATTAACAACAGAGTCTTTAAGCAAACGACATTGGAGTTTATTTGAAGAACAATTAAAACCAAATACAAAGAAAAAAAATAGCTTTAATGACTTCAATAAAATAAAAAAATTAGCCTTAATTTAAACATACATGGATTAGAAGGATATTATAAATTTTCATAAATCACTTGAATTATAATCGGAAAGAAATGATTAAATTAGTATCACAACTAATCACTCTATTTATATACATCGTACTACTGTGTGGGTTTACCTCATACAAAAGCACTAGTGTTCTACCTAAAAAACTTGAAGAAGGAAAGGGTAAGAAAATTTACTTAGAGTATGGCTGTGTCAATTGCCACGGAACAAAAGGTAAAGGGGATGGTGAAATGGCTAGTTTTTTAGATCCAAAACCTAGAAATTTTACTTCTCTTGTTGAAATGAAAAATCTGCCCGACTCACTGATGATGTATTCAATCAAGCATGGTGTCGTAGGATCATCGATGCCTGAACATTCCGAATTAAATGAAAATGAAATCAATGATCTTGTTATCTATCTAAGACACTTTTTAGCTGATTACTATCACATGGTAAATATGTGCGTCACAGACCGCCATACAGTTGACTTAACAAAAAATTTTGAAAATTTTAAAATCGAGATAGATAACAAAAAAAAACTATCCGCAGAAATAAAAAATAATTCATTAATAATTCAGGCAACAAGCCCCATACATTTAATAAATGAAATGAGTAAAACTAAATCTAGAACAACACGAAATAGGATAAAAATAGTTAATGGAACCGGCAGTAAAGCAGAGAAAATTTTAGTAACGGTTAGGATTCATGATTGCATTCGAGGTCAGATGTAACTCCATCAATATTTTAAAATAATTTTTACATGAAAGTGGGTTAATGATGAAAGTTTTAGTGACAGGAGCAACAGGTTTTGTAGGAAAAAAACTCGCTAGCGAATTAGTAAAAAGAGGTCATACAGTTTCTATATTGACACGAGACCGACAAAGCGCAAGGAAACGAATGCCTGTCGAATGTGAAATTCATCAATGGGAACCTGAACTTTATCCACCTACCTCAGATTGTTTTGAGGGAGTAGATGCGGTCATTCACCTTGCCGGAGCAAATATAGCTGATGGGAGGTGGAGCGAATCAAGAAAAAAATCTATTAAAGATTCAAGAGTTTTATCTACTAGGAATTTGGTCTCCACATTAAAGTCTCTACAAAAACCACCAGCAACATTGCTCTCTGCATCTGCAATAGGGTTTTATGGTAACTGTAAGCCAGTTGAGCTTTACGAAAGTTTAGAACCAGGGCATGGGTTTTTAGCAGATGTCTGTAAGGAGTGGGAACATGAAGCCTTTATCGCAAAAAAACACAATATTCGAACAATTGCACTAAGAATCGGACTAGTCTTAGGTTATGAAGGGGGAGCAATGAAAAAAATGATACCTCCTTTCTGGGCTGGGTTAGGAGGTGATTTAGGTGATGGAACTCAGTGGATGAGCTGGATACATGTTAAGGATTTAGTTGATATGATAATCCACTCAATAGAAAATAAGTCTATCGAGGGTTCATATAATGCTGTTAGCCCAGAGCCTGTCACAAACAAAATTTTCACAAAATGTTTAGCAAAAGCATTAAAAAGACCTGCTTTTATCCCCGTACCCAAGATTGCTCTAAAATTTATTTTGGGAGAGATGTCAGACCTTCTACTTGGGAGCCTAAAGGTATCCTCTAAAAAGATACTCGAATCTGGTTATAACTTTAAATACCCAGATCTAATGTCTGCCTTAAACAATATATGCAAAAATCCAACCAATGAATTTATGGCTGAACATTGGATTCCCCTACCGATAGATAAAATTTTTTCATTCTTTAAAGAACCTAAAAATCTAGAAAAAATAACTCCTGACTATTTAAACTTTAAAGTATTAAACCAAACATCTACTGAAATTAATGAAGGAACCAAAATCAACTACCGACTAAAACTCCACGGTATTCCTATTTGGTGGCAATCAAAAATTGTTGATTGGGAGCCTAATCATAAATTTTCCGACACACAAATTCACGGACCATATAACCATTGGTACCATACTCATGAATTTGAAGAGAAGAATGGGGGAACTCTAATAAGAGACCATGTTCAATATAAGCTACCATTTGGCATACCAGGTGACTGTGTAGCTGGAAGCTGGGTAAAAAAAGACTTAGAAAATATTTTTGATTTTAGGAGAAAAAAGATTCAAGAGATTTTTAAAGATCAAATACTAGAAACAACCAATAGTGAGAGTCACCAAGGAAATTAAATAAATCGTATATCAATAATTAAGAAATTTTATTCAGATATAAGTAAATTAAAAAACAGGGGGAGTTCAGGTCGACCTAGTGGTCCTTTTCAGTTTAATAGCCTCCCGTCGATGGCAAATTTTAGACTGAAACCTGAGCTCCCTTAATCTTTCTATGTAATTAAAAGATACCTTTTAAAGGAATGAGTTTTCTAATTAAAATAACGATTATAAATACATATTATTTTCACTGCTTATGCATCTTAGAATATTTATCACAACTTGAATATTATCCAATTATTAAAAGAAGAAACCATTATTGACTATAAATGGCAACTGAAAAACAAATATCTATTATAGCATTGCATGGAAATGGAGGTGGTGGCTTCCGTTTTGACCTCGCAAAGCGTCTCTTTCCACCAAACATAAATTTTCAAAACCCCACTTTGCCAGGATTTAATTCTATTGGCACCCTACCCTCAAATTATTCAATGAAAAATTACGCCGAATGGATTGAAAACTATATAAAAGATATTAAATCACCTCGGATTTTAATGGGCCACGGTTTAGGAGGGGTTTTCGTATTAGAATTTTTACAACATTTCCCAGAAATGGTAGATGGGGTAATCCTACACTCAATTGTGGGAGCTAACTTAAATAAACGAATATTCCCAAAGGTCATGAGACTTCCATTAATAGCAACAATTGCTAAAAATATAATTGCTAGTCCCATAACTAGACCATTGATTTCACGAAAGTTTTTTCAAAAAAAAATTGATGCTACATACAAAAATGAATTTTTTGACTCATTTAAAAAGTGTGAAGCTTTTGAGCGTATGTTTCAATTAATCGATTATTCCTGGTTTAAAAGTTTATCTCCAGTAAATATACCAGCAGCTTTTTTATGGGGCGAAAAGGATTGGATTCTAAAACCAAATGAAATAAATGACTTACAAAACCTTTTCCCTTTTAATTTAAAAAAAATTATACCTGATTGGGACCACTTCCCTATGATTGACCGTCCAGAAAATTATGCACTGGAGGTTACTTCATTAGCAAATCACCTTATGGGTAAAGCCAATGTATTTAAATAATAATATGTCTGAAATATTCATACCAATTGGATTAGGGAATATCCAATTACCAAAATATGGATTTAAGGCAAAGGGCTTGGATTTAGCTGCAAAAAATAAAATTTCTGTTCCCAAAGGATACTTATTGCCTCATGAGATTTTTGAAAATTTCAAACACGAGTCACTAGAAATAAGTACCCTTATAAAAAAAATCCAGGAACTTCCAATTCAAAACAGTTTTTCTATCAGATCATCTTTTTCCATTGAAGATCAAAAAGAAAACAGTTTAGCAGGAATGTTCGAAACCGTTCTTTCTGTGAACAAAAATAATTTAGAGCAGATAACTGATGCCTTGCAAAAGGTTTTAAATTCTTCAGAAAATAAAAAAGGTGACTTTCGAAAAGATGTCTTACTCATGGAAATGGTTCCTTCAAATTATTCTGGGGTAGCTTTCAC
>CAJJDL010000009.1 GCA_905182935.1 uncultured Nitrospinaceae bacterium
GTTCCCAAAGATTTTATTAATTATAGACTCACAGGTGTCGCTGCAACTGATCCGAGCGAAGCATCATGTTCCTACCTATACGATTGGCATACTGAAGACTATTCTCAGGAACTTGCAGATATTGTAGGGGTCGATTTAAAAAAATTTGCCCCCATATACCGATCTCAGGATGTTATTGGAGAAGTGACTGAAGAAGCAGCAAGACAAACAGGACTTCCTATCGGAATTCCAGTAGTTGCCGGTGGAGGTGACTTTCCAGTTTCCATGCTAGGATTTGGCATTGTCGGTGAAGGTGTTACCGCCGATGTCACCGGAACAAGTACTCTTGTAGCAGCCCATACTGCAAAACCTCTTCTACATCCGCTAATTCAAAACTGCCGTCATGTAGTTGATGGCTGGATACCTTTTACAATACTTGATTGTGGTGGTTTGAGCATGAAATGGTGTAAAGATTTAGTTTCTTCTTTAAATGGGAAGGAAGTTTCCTACAATGATCTTATTAACCTCGCAGTAAAAGCACCAGCCGGCAGTGATGGCCTACTATTTTATCCATTCATGCTGGGAGAGCGCAGAAGAGAAAATATCTCATCGCTTGGTGGCTATTTTGGGATTAACCTTAATCACTCAGCACCACATTTTATTCGCGCAGTAATGGAGGGTGTCGCTCTGACAATGGGCAAAGATATTACCGAATTCAACAAACAGGGACATAAATTAAATCGTCTAGTTAGTGTGGGAGGAGGAACTCGTAACGAACTATTGAATCAAATTAAATCTAGTGTAGTTAACAGTCCTATAGAGATTTCAAATGAACCGGAAGCAGGGCTGAAAGGAGTAGCTATTCTTGGTTCTGCTGGAGTCGGTCTAATTAATAACCCAGTCCAAACTTCTATTGAAAGAAGAGCTGATATTCGTATTATTAAACCAGATTCTAAGAAAGCTGAGGTTTATAAAAAATCTCAAGTAGAATACAACAGGATATATAATCACATGATTGGATTTTGGTTAAAATAACTTACAATCTATCAAAAAAATATGAATTTCAATGAGCTCGCCCCGGCAAAGGAACCTACCTTTTACTTCATAGGAGTTACAACTGGTAAGTCATCCATTATGAAAGTTTTTCCAGCATGGGCCAAACACCTTGGTATCTCTCAAATTATCAAAGGTATTGACTGTAAGTCTCATAGTAATCCTGAAGTTTACAGGAGAATTGTAAGTTTTTTAAGGGAAGACAAATTTTCTCTTGGATCTCTAGTTACTACACACAAACTGGATTTACTTGAAGCAGCTAGAGATTACTTTGAGTGGCTCGATCCATACGCAATTCAGCTTTCTGAAGTAAGTTCTATTTCTAAGCGTGACGGAGTATTGCGAGGTCATGCCACAGACCATATTGCAAGTGGTCTTTCATTTGATGCTATGACTAAAGGGGGGAACATAGTAACCAACAATCCAGAAGTCTGTATTCTCGGTGCAGGCGGTTCTGCTATTGCTTTGACGATCCACTTATTTAATCTTGAAGAAAGTAGGTGTCCTTCTAAAATATATGTGACAGATCAAAATGAAAAGCGTCTGAAAGATATGGAAGAAGTTCATAAAAAAATAGAGTGTCGAATTCCTAAAGAGTACATCCTATGTATGACTGCTAAAGAAAATAATAACGTTGTAGATAAATTGAGAGAAGGAGCTCTGGTTATAAATGCCACAGGACTTGGCAAAGATGCTCCAGGATCACCTCTAACTGATGCCGTTGTATTTCCAAAAAATGGTCTGGCATGGGACTTCAACTATAGAGGCAATCTGGTTTTTCTCGATCAAGCAAAAGCGCAACAAGAAAGTAAAAATCTTACCATACTCGATGGCTGGATTTACTTTGTCCGCGGCTGGCTTTCGGTAATTAGTGAGGTCTTTAATATATATATCCCTTCAGAAGGCCCAGAATTTAAAAAGCTTTGTGAGATAGCTGCAAATCTTCGCTAATAATTAAAAGGATAAAAAAATGAATGAAGTTTTAAAATCTTTTTTAATCAATTTTTCTTTGAAAGATGGTCTCTCTCCTGATAGAGAATCCATCAAACGTCAGCTATCTAATATGAATGGAATGTACTCTGACCAGAAGGCCTATGAACAATTAATTAAAGAAGATCCACTGATTTATGAATTTTACGATTGTGGAATTTTAGAAAAAGAAAGTTCTATAGCTTTTGGAACAAGTATCACTTACCCCGGTAAAGTAGGAAATGAATATTTTATGACAAAAGGTCACTTCCATAATATCATGGATACTGCGGAAGTATATTATTGCTTAAGTGGCTGTGGTTATATGATGATGGAAACGATGAGAGGAAATTGGGAAACTCAAAAGATGACTACTGGAACCGCTGTTTACGTTCCTGGAAATTACGCCCACCGGAGCATAAACACTTCTGATTTAGAGCCTCTTGTAACATTCTTTGCTTTCCGTGGTGATGCCGGTCATGATTATGGTAAAATTGAATCCAAAGGATTTCGGAAGCTGATTGTTGAAAAAGACGGTCAACCAGAAATTATAGACAATCCGAAGTGGGAAAACTGATATATGAAGCTGGATTAATCTCTGATAGCTTAAAATTTAGTGGGGGACTAGATGCCTACCTCTTTAGTTATACGGAGATATTGGATAGTAGTAGGTTGGTTAGGAGAACCGTATTAGTGATAAAATTGTCATCTCGCGCGCAGGCCTGAATGCAGGAGGCATCGCACTGTGTCTTATCCCAGGGATCTCAACCGAAAT
>CAJJDL010000010.1 GCA_905182935.1 uncultured Nitrospinaceae bacterium
TTAGCTTCATACCCTTCAAATGATCTAAGTGCGATCCATGTAGCAACCCCTATCATTAAAACTAGCAACAAAATGATGATAACTGGTTGGGTGGTGTCAAAGATATAAGTAAGAAAATACCCTGCCAATAAAAGCTGAAAAATCATACGAATATTGGCATACACCGCGACCCAAGCTTTAAGTTGCCAGCGATACATTATAACGAGCAAATAAACTGTAGGAATGAACATGATACTAAGTTCTCGAAGTGGAATAGTTTGCATAGATGTCCCTCTAATTATTTGTGGTATTGACCAAACTTAATAACCTGCAATAAGGCTAACGGTTAAGAACTAGTGTATAAAACCAAAACTGCATGTGAACTCAATTTTTATCGTTCATGATTACTGGATTAACAAATATTAATTTTTCTTTAATAGACAATTAATTTATTCGATCTTATTTTATAGTTGTAAGCAACTATTTTAAAAATTAATTAAGGAGCCCATTATGCTTGAAGCAACTCTAGTATTTTATTTTTCCTTAATGTTTGGAGTAGCTTTATACAAGACCTACGTCGATCTAGAATCATCAAAACAGATAAAAGCTTACTCAAATATGACAAAACCTATTTATGATTTTAACGGCCGTTTATTAAGGCATTGTTTTTACTAAAAGATATGCCAAACTATGAAAAAATAGTTAATTTTACTTTAAATATATTTAAAACTAATAAATGATCCAGCGAATACTAAAAATATTGTGGCTTCTTATTCCTATGTTTGGGGCTGTTGCCATGTACTATTTCTATCAAGATGCTTTTTGATCAAGCACCTAGTTAATCAATTTTAGCGTTGGCCTTTATCACAAAATTGAATGAATAAAAACTACGAACTAAAAGTATATTTTAAGGAATAGACCTGCAAAGAAAACTATTATTGATTTTCTAGAAAGAATATTTTCTGATAAAGACAAACAGACTACCTGGTTGTCTCGGTAAAATAAAAAATAGGAAAAGTGGAAAGCCAGTAGCGAAGCACGTCATGAAAAAGGACAAAAAAAACGACTCCTCCCACTAAAAAAAATAAACAGAAGTTAGAATTTTTAAAAAAAACATAAATCAAAAAATTAACCCTCTCTATCTAGAGGAGTTGCTTTAATTTTGTTAGATTTTAGCAAACGGCATGAGGAATCAAGCTAAGAATTTTAATATAATCATTTACTATTAGCATCTAAAACATAGAGTTTAAAAATGACATTTGAAGAATATGAACTATTAGCTAAGGAGGGGGCCCCTGAAGCCCAATATAATTTTGGACTACTATTTAGCACTGGGAAGGGAGTACCAAAAGACAATAAAGAGGCCGTTAAATGGTATCGCCTTTCAGCGGAACAAGGCTTTGCTCAAGCTCAAACTAATCTTGGTTTGATGTATGGGAAGGGGCAAGGCGTAAAACAAAATTATAATGAAGCA
The DNA here is from genome assembly GCA_905182935.1 of uncultured Nitrospinaceae bacterium. Taxonomy (GTDB): domain Bacteria; phylum Nitrospinota; class Nitrospinia; order Nitrospinales; family VA-1; genus Nitromaritima. Next base: position 1,454 of record CAJJDL010000010.1, read on the forward strand.
TTTAAATGGTATCAACTTGCAGCGGGACAGGGACTTGCTCAAGCTCAACACAATCTTGGAGTAATGCTTGGAAAAGGACAGGGTATTTTAAAAGATTACGAAAAGGCGATTAAATGGTTTGAGCTAGCCGCAAGACAGGGATATGCCCAAGCTCAATATAACCTCGGATTGCTGAACAACAAAGGAGAGGGAATTGATCGAAACTATAAGGAAGCGGTTAAATGGTATCGACGTTCGGCTGAGCAGGGCATTACTGGAGCACAATCCAACCTTGGACTGATGTATGAAAAGGGACAGGGCATAGAACAAAATTATATAGAAGCTCATAAGTGGTTTAATATTGCCGGTATAAATGGGAATGAAACAGGAAGAAAAAATGCAGATATTATTGAAAAAAAAATGACCGTAGGCCAGATTGCTATTGCCACAGGCCTAGCCAGAAAGTGGAACAGGTAAACTAACTACTTTCTTAAAGTAAGAATGTCAAACGATCAAGATAAGATTATTAGGTTTCTGTAAGGTAAAAATAATATGAGCTATCTTGTAATCTCCTCCAGTCTAAACCCGAAAAGCCTGAGTCGTTTGCTAGCTCTCACTGCCTTTAACACTTTTAAGAAAAAAGGTGTATTTGCTGAGTGGTTAGATCTTGCTGATCACTCAATTCCTTTCTGTGACGGTGATTCAACTTACAAAAATCCTGCAGCCAAAAACCTCAGAGAAAAAGTTCAGAATGCCAAAGGAATTCTTTTTGCCGTTCCGATTTATAACTATGACGTTAACGCTGCAGCAAAAAATCTAATTGAACTAACTGGAGACGCATGGACAAATAAAGTAGTTGGTTTTTTATGTGCGGCTGGCGGAAAAAGCAGCTACATGTCTGTAATGGGTCTGGCTAACAGTTTAATGCTAGATTTCCGGTGTCTAATTATTCCTCGTTTTATTTATTCCACTAGTGAGGATTTTACTGAGGGCAAAGTCACTGACCCTCAGGTAAAAGACCGAATAAGCGAATTAATCAAAGAACTTGAACGTCTTTGCATGACCTTAAACCAATGATCTTAAAAAAAAACCCAAGTTAAAAAAATACCGCTAAAAAAACAAGATGGGAAGATCAGGAGAGTTTTATTATTTCACAATTTAAACTGGTTTAAAAATTTTCTAATAGTCGTAATTGCTACATGCGAGCCAAAGCCTATCCCCGGACAAAAAGCTCCGACAAGGCTCCACATACTCTTAGAAGTCATATTTTCTTTCCAGAAAGGATAGGACCGGCATTGAATTGGCTTCCCATTATGAATAGAACATCCTTCAGGGACTAAAAATGCACAGGGATCTCCATTTGCCACTTCATGCACCCAGTGACCATCATCCCACAGTAGAAACTCTTTTTTTAAGAGTTCGGAGCTGATCTTTAAAATCTTTGCAGCATTTTCAATAGAGGCTTTATCAAAATAAACAATTCCCGGTTTGGTGCAACATTTAAAGCAATCTGCCTGGCATTCAAAGCGTAAAGGTTCTTTTTCCCACCATTTCTTATCAGAAGTCATAATACGACGAGATCATCACGATGAATAACTTCTTTATAAAAACTTTCACCAAAAATTTTTCTCACCGCACCGGTTTTCATACCCATAATTCTTTTAAGGTCACGAAAGCTGTAATTAACTAGGCCACGCGCAATCTCTGTTCCAGTCACGTCAATAACACGAACCGTATTACCAAATTCAAATTTACCTTCAACCTTAATTATTCCAGCAGGGAGAAGACTCTTACCTCTCGCTAAAATCGCTTTTCCGGCACCCAAGTCAACAGTTACTTTTCCACAAGGTTTTAAGGTATAAGCTATCCAATGCTTACGTTTTTTTATTTTATCATGCCCTGCCCAAAACAAAGTCCCTACACTTTCGCCTTCAAAAATCTTATCAGCAATATTATTATCAAACCCATTAACAATAAGAGTAGGAATACCAAAACTCATCGTCTGTTTTGCGGCAAGAACCTTAGTATGCATTCCACCAACCGTGATAATACTATTAGTTCCTCCTGCTAGTTTTTTAATTTTTTCGGTTATGCAATCGACATGTTCAACAACCTCTAAAGGATCGTCTAATTGCCCCTTTTTTATTGAAGGATCTCGGGAGTAAAGTCCATCGACATCAGAAAAAATAATAAGCAACTGTGCGTTGATAAGGCATGTAACGGTTGCAGACAAAGTATCATTATCTCCAATTTTGATCTCATCAACAGTTACCGAATCATTTTCATTAATAATAGGCACGACTCTATATTCTAAAAGAGTTTCAAGAGTATGCTTTGCATTTAGAAATCGCTTACGGTTTTCCAAATCGTCATGGCTGAGCAATATTTGAGCTACCTTAAACCCGTGCTTCTCAAATTGTTTTTCATAGGTATGCATAAGATAACTCTGCCCAATAGCAGCACACGCTTGCTTTTCTGGAATAGAGAGTTCTGTTTGATGTAAATCTAAACGCTCTCTTCCTGCCATTATCGCGCCAGAAGAAACCAAAACCACCTCACAACCTCTATCAATAATTTGGAGAACCGTTTGAGCTAAAAGACTTATACTAGAAACACTCAACCCATTAGCCACCCCCGCCTTCCCCTTTACACGTTTAGCAATAATACTACTTCCAACTTTAATCACTACCCGTTTGAGACCTTTTAAAATTTCTCTACGAACACCTATAGTCATATTAATATTTTTAAGATTAAACAAAACTTGCTCTAAAATACTTATACTCTAACTTAAATTTATCCAAGGTTCATTATGAATGATATTTTGCAAGTAGAACTAAGAGGCAATATAACTCATCGAAGTGTCTAGGTAGATGAACAGGCTTATTCAAGAAATGCCTCTCATTATATAAAAATGTGTTCCAACGTAAAACTAATCAACTATTTTTCGCACCTTTATCTTTAAACCTTCAACTGCCTCCACTACCACATTTTCTCCATCTGCAATTAGCGTATCGCTTTCAGCATTCCATACTTCTCCATGAACAAGCACGAGCCCCTGAGGATTTAATGTTAGTTTTACGACACCTATCTCCCCAACCAAACCCTCCATCCCAGTCAGGGAACGCAATTGACGAGACTTAGTAGCCAGATAAATACTTCCGGCTGAAATAAAAAAAGTCATCCCCAAGATTGGGTATAAAACTATCTTAGAAATCTGCATCGCAGGATCATCACTATCGATAAGCATAATTGATCCCAAACATATTGAAGCTGCGCCACCTATTGAAAGTAAGCCATAGCTCATCACGTTTAATTCAGCAATTAATAAAATCACACCTAAAACAACCAACAAAAACCCAGCAGAACTTATTGGCAAAGTCTGCATGGCATAGAAAGATAAGATCAAACTAAAACTGCCTACCACCCCTGGTAAGATAAGCCCCGGGCTTGAAAGTTCTAGAAAAAGTCCGACCAAGCCCAACATCATCAAAATATAGGCAACATCGGGTTGAGAGATAATATCGAGAATTTTTTGCCTAGCACCCATTTCTCTAAAAATAATATTTTTGTCAGCAGTGTTCAGCGTGACTATCCTTTCCATCAATTTTACTTCTCTTTTATCCAATGCCAATACCAGAGAATCTAAGTTAGCGACCATCAGATCAATTACATTAAGGCGCAAAGCCTCTTCTGCAGAAACAGAAACATTATTTCTAACTGACAATTCAGCCCAATGAGAGTTTCTACCTCTTTCTTCAGCCAGAGAACGTATATATGCAGAAGCGTCATTAACAACTTTCTCTTTCGTTAGTTTTCCCTGTTCACCTTCACCACCTATTAAGTTTAATGGATGAGTCATCCCGATGCTTGTTCCAGGCTCCATAGCAGCAACATGAGAAGCAATTGTAATAAAAATCCCCGATGAAACTGCGCTTGATCCTAACGGAGAAACAAGCGAAGCCACAGGAATCTTAGAACTTTGAATAGCCTTAATAATTTTTCTCATGGAAGTATCTAATCCACCAAGTATATCCATTTGAATCACAATTAATTCTTCCGAAGACGTATTAGCATTACGAATCTCATGCGTCACAAATTCAGCTACTGCTGAGTTGATGGCTCCATTAACTTTAATCACAATAATTTTATCCAATGCGATTGCGTTTAAAGGACAAACTGAAACTAATAATAAAGTGATTAACAACCTGTTAAGTATCGCCATAAAGTCTCAAATAATATCAATTTAGTAAGATTTTATTTTTTCATACCGGTTTAGACAAAGTCAAATTCAAATATTAATTCAAAAAATAATACTTCGGAGTAAATAGTTTTTTTCATGACCATCTTGATTGGTGATAGAGTATTACGGACATGGATAACAATTTAAAGCAACAACACAACTCTGTTTTTAAATCGATATTTATTATCGATCCCGTAAAAGGAGAGAGGCTTCAATTAGCAAAACTTCTAAAACAAGAAAAATTTTTAATGATGACATACATCAACCTTGAGGCTTGTTTTAAACAAACTAATCCGATCAAGCCAGATTTAGCCATATATGTTCTTCGCAAGGACAAAAATGAACCGAGTCAATTAAAAACTATTAAAAAGCTTTTCAAAAAGATACATTTTATTATTTTACTGACTCCTGATATTTCTGAATTGAACATTACCGAATTTAGAGAGCATGGCTTCACATCAATTCATAAGGCAGGGAATCAAGATACGGTAAAAGAGCTGATCTATTCGCTAATGCCAGAATGCCAGGCAACTAAAGCAGATGAATCTTTAACTTAAATTAAAATAAAATAAATCTTTAATTAATTAATCAGCTTTCTTATAACACCTAACAATAATAATTAAGACCCATGGGAATAAAAATAAAAAAAACAAAACAGATATCAGCAGGAAAATTACTAATAGGTGGTGGAAATCCAATCGTATTGATAGCCGGGCCCTGCGTCATCGAATCAGAAACTCATGCACTAAAAACAGCAGAGAAATTAAAACGTGCCACTAGCGATGCAAATATTCCATTTATATTTAAAGCTTCATACGACAAAGCTAATCGTTCTTCGATCGATTCCTTCCGTGGCCCTGGATTAATAAAAGGACTAAAAATTCTTAAAAAAATCAAACAAGAACTTAATATCCCTTTACTATCAGATGTACATACAGAAGATGAGATAGAGCCCGCAGCTCAAGTTCTTGACATATTACAGATTCCTGCTTTTTTATGCAGGCAAACCAATATGCTAGTGAAGGCAGCCAAAACTGGCTGCACAATCAATGTCAAAAAAGGCCAATTCATGGCTCCATGGGACATGAAAAATGTTATAGATAAATTGTCCCAAAGCGGTTGTAAAAAAATACTACTTACCGAGCGTGGATATATGTTTGGATACAACAACCTAGTTGTTGATATGCGGTCCTTGCCATTGATGCGTGACCTAGGGTATCCAGTAATCTTCGACGCAACCCATAGTCTTCAACTCCCGGGAGGAAAGGGGAAAATGAGTGGTGGGCAAAGGGAACTCATCCCAGATCTAGTTCGTGGGGCTGTTGCTGTAGGATGCGATTCCCTATTCATGGAGGTTCATCCAAACCCAGATAAAGCAAAATCTGATGGACCTAACATGCTTAAACTATCTCAACTACCAAAACTACTCGAACAAATAAAAACTCTTGATTACGCCACACGTAATTGGTCTTGAGAAATAATTAGAGTAAATAGTCCACAAATAATTCAACCTCTACAATTTTACCAAAGCAAAAATATCACAGAAAAAAGGCTCCCCAATGTGGGGAGCCGGAGAGAAAATACATTTGGCTTTCGTTTTGGCGTGCCACAGTTTAAACCCTGGAGGTTAAAACTGTTGGAGGAGGCAATACCAATTCGAATCTTCACTCATAATTAATGCAATCACTATGCCAATTAAAAAAAATCTTTCGATAAACGCCAAGTCTTTACTTTATAAAGATTTATTTAATTTCACCACTGTACTCAGGTACTTCATAAAAAAACAAATAGGGTAGTTTTATCCTGTTTCTGTCAAAAATCCTTTATTTTTTAAAATATATTTTATTAAATGCAGTCAAACGATCTAACAACAACTCCTGTAAACTCTGTCAGGTTGAAAGTAGCTTTTTGGCTTTGATCACGGAAAGATATAAATTTTTTAACCATATTAGGGTGCGTGGCAATATACCATCCAGCTTTAATTTTAGAAACTTCGCCATCATTATTAATAAACGAACTCACATCAACTAAAGACTGATCAACAGTATCACTAATAGATCTAATTGAAATAAAGGGGATTTTTTTTTGCGTAGCATGAGCTATTAATGCTGATGTTTCCATATCAACAGCCAACGCGTTATAGAGCGATCCAAGTTCTTTTTTAACTACAGAGTCGCATATAACTTGATTAACTGTTATTAAAGTCCCTCGGTGAATTAAAATATTTTTTGGGAAATCTAATTTTTCAAGTAGAACAAGTTGCTGCTGACTAACAGCATGTTCATTAACATAACTATTATTAGAACTTAATTCTATAATAGAATCTGGTATAACTAGATCACCAATTTTTAATTTAAAACCTAAGCCACCAGCATACCCTATTGATAGGACTAAAGACGGTCGAACTGTTTTTAAAATTTCATCAAATGCATTCAAAGCGCAATTCTTGCCCATACCTGTTCGTGCTAAAACAATATTAGCTCCTTCCCAATTTCCAGACCAGACATCAGCATGGCCTGCCTTGAATTGACCTTTAACCGTCATACGTCTTCTAATCTGATTAATCTCTTCTCTAAGTGCCCCTAAAATTAAAATTTGTCGATCCATTTTAAAACTTTCAGATAAAAATTATTTATACCAAATTAAACCTCAATGACGCTGAAGACGCAAAGAAATAGTTTTAAATTATTGATTCACCTTGCTCCCTTGTTCTATATTATGTTAGTTTTACCGATCGAACTAATGAGAAAACTATGGCAAAGCAAAAGCATACCATTCCTGTTCGTCCAGGAGCAAAGCTAGAACTGACTGTCGACAGTCAAGGCTCTAGCGGAGACGGCATATGTAAATACGAAGGTTATACAATTTTTACTCCTGGAGGTATTCCAGGGGACAAAGTATTTGCAGAAGTAATAAAAACTACACCAAGGTTTGGAGTTACACGCTTGATAAAGAGGCTCTCTTCATCACCAGATCGTGTGAAGGCACCCTGCCCCGTATTTGAACAATGCGGTGGATGTAAACTACAGGATTTAAAATACGACAAACAGATGGAGTTTAAAGTTGGCGTTGTCAAAGACGCATTAAAACATATTGGGAAAGTCAAAATACCGTCCATAAAATCGATTCCAGCAGAAAAAACATACCACTATAGGAATAAGGGAAGTTTTGCCATACAAAAACAAGGCGGGTTTCTCCGTATAGGTTTTTTTAAACAAGGTTCACATGATGTTGTTAGCACCGAAAAATGCGGAATACTTCATGAGCAAATTAATGATGCTAAAGAATTTATTAGAGAGCTTCTTATTAAACACCAAGTCTCCATTTATGATGAAAAAAAACACTTAGGCTTAGTTCGTGAACTAGTAATACGCCATTCCCCGGAAACAAATCAATTACTCGTTGGGCTAGTAACCACCTCAGGAGAATTTCCTGAAGAATTTTTGCAAGACCTAAGAGATAAAGACTCTTGCAAAAAATTAAATATTCATGGGATTGTACAAAACATAAACTCCCAAAGGACCAATGTGATTTTAGGGAAAGAGACTAGAGTTCTTTGTGGAAAAGGGCAGATCAATGAAAAGCTAGGAAAATTAAATTTTAAAATTTCATTAACATCTTTTTTCCAAGTCCACCCAGAACAAACAATTCGATTGTTTGAAACAATAGCCGACTGGGCAAAAAATTGCACCGGTCGTATCCTAGATGCATTTTGTGGGGTGGGCGCTATCAGTTTATGGCTAGGTCAATCAGGCTTGCGGGTTATTGGTATTGAAGAACTACCTCAAGCGGTTTTAGATGCGCGTGCTAGTGCAAAAGAAAACGGTATCGAATCCTGCACATTTATTGAAGGAAAAGTCGAAGATCATATCAGAAAATTCAAAACACAAGATATTGAAATAATAATTTTAGACCCTCCACGAAAAGGTTGTGCAGAAAAAATAATTCAAGCTATCTCCGAAATCACACCAAAAAAAATTATCTATATCTCCTGTAATCCTTCGACTCTAGCCCGAGACCTAGCTCGTTTAGAAAATTATCACATAGACGACATCGTTGTTATTGATTTGTTTCCACAAACACAACATATAGAAACGGCAGTCTTATTGACTTTGATTGAACCCTAAAATCTAGCATTCTTTGGAGTGCGTGGAAATGGAATAACATCACGGATATTTTCCACTCCTGTTACAAATTGAACTAAGCGTTCAAATCCAAGACCAAAACCTGAATGCGGAGCAGATCCAAATCGCCTGAGATCAAGATACCAATTGTAATCCTCTGAGTTTAATTTTTTAAATTTCATTCTTTTTAACAATACATCATAGTCATCCTCACGTTGACTACCACCAATAATTTCTCCAAGCTTAGGCAATAGAACGTCCATCGCTCGCACAGTCTTGCCATTATCATTGATCTTCATATAAAAAGGCTTAATCTCCTCTGGGTAATCGTAAATAATGACAGGATTATTAAAAACCTCTTCACTGATATATCGTTCATGCTCAGATTGTAAATTACTACCCCACTTAACTGAATACTTGAATTTCTTATTTGACTTTCCTAGCAATTGAACAGCTTCAGAATATGAAATACGTTCAAATTTATTATCTACAATTTTTCTATGCCTTTCCAAAATAGTTTTATCAATTTGTTTATTAAAAAATTCCAAGTCTTCTGAGCAATTTTCTAAAGCATCTTTCAACAAGTAACGCAAAAAACTCTCTGCTAAATCCATATCATCTTCAAGGTCATAAAATGCCATTTCTGGTTCAACCATCCAGAACTCTGAAAGGTGACGGCTTGTATTAGAGTTTTCAGCACGAAAAGTAGGACCAAAAGTATAGATTTCAGAAAGAGCCATAGCAAAAACCTCACCTTCCAATTGGCCACTTACAGTAAGACCCGTTTTTTCTCCAAAAAAATCCTGACTATAATCAACACACCCATCTAGCATTGGAGGAGAACCAGGGTTCAAAGTGGTAACCTGAAAAATTTCACCGGCTCCCTCACAATCATTAGCGGTAATTATAGGAGTATGTAGGTAAACAAATCCTTCATCTTGAAAAAAATTGTGAATGGCATAGGATAAACGATTACGCACCCGCATTACCGCACCAAAAGTATTTGTTCTAGGTCGCAGGTGAGCAATTTCACGTAAAAATTCAAACGAATGATGTTTTTTTTGCAAAGGATAGTGCTCCGGGTCAGCCTCACCATAAACTTCAATCGAATTTGCCTGCAGTTCGACACTTTGTTCTTTTCCTGGAGATAGAACTAGTTTTCCAATGAAACCAACACAGCTACCAGTATGTAATTTTTTAGAAGCAGCCTCAAAGCCATCCATACTATGATCGGTAACAACTTGAAGGTTTTTCAAACAAGAACCATCATTAATTTCAATAAAAGAAAATCCACCCTTAGAATCTCGACGTGTTCTGATCCATCCTTTAACAAGAACATCTGTCTCATCTTTTCCTTCCTGTAGTACTTTTTTAATTTTCCAACGATTAGTTATTTTCATTTCATGCCTCAATAAAAACTTATAAAGATCTCAACACTTAAAACTTTTTATAAAAATTATAGGATATAAGCAAATTACAGCAACTCGTTACACATTGACATCCTTAAAGTTAAGAGATACTTTAATAACTGTTTTAAGAAACAACCTCTTACGTCAAGGGACTTGTATATATTTACACAAAGAGACTGATCGATGTTCATCTTAGGAAATTTCTTATCCGCAACAGCGCAAATTCTTAAAATTATCTTGGAACTTTATATGTGGATTATGATAATCCGTTCCCTATTATCTTGGGTCAACCCAGACCCATATAATCCAATAGTTCAGTTTCTCAATAGCATAACAGAACCAGTTCTTTATCGTGTGCGCCAACTAATGCCCATGAGCGGCGCAGGGATTGACTTTTCTCCAATGATTGTAATTCTATTAATTATTTTCCTACAATCGTTCCTAGTTAATTCAATAGGTACGCTTGCCATGAGGCTGCAATAAATTACTCATGAAACTTAATTACCTTGATGTTCTTGAACAATGTTTTCGTAATACGATATTTGGTTATAATAAAGAAGACGTGGACACATTCCTTCACTTGGTGGCAGAGGACTTCAAAGGAATTTCCGAAGAGCTTGAACTCCTAAAAAAAGAAATCACCAAAAAAAATAAAGACTTAGAAAAAATTAATGCCGAAGTAAGTCACAAACAAAAAGAAACAAAAACTGAATCCTTAAAGCTTACTCCAGATATAATAAAAGAAAAGGCCAAACGCATAATTAGTGCCGCACGAGAAATTGCCACCCAACACAAAAAGAAAGCTGCCTATGAACTATCTAGCCTAAAAAAAGAGATAGAAAAACTAAAAGAGGAACAAAAACATCTAATAG
>CAJJDL010000011.1 GCA_905182935.1 uncultured Nitrospinaceae bacterium
GACGCGTTAGATGACGATGAATTAGAAGACGACACAGAAACTAAAGATGAAGACGCGTTAGATGACGATGAATTAGAAGACGATGCAGAAACTAAAATCTCTCAAAAAAATAAAATTGGCCCGCTTACAATTCCTACAACTAAAACTGGAAAAATGATTGCGATCGGCTGCATTACTGCCTTATTACTGACCAGTGGAGGGTTATATTTCGGATGGAAAACCTTGGCTCCTGAAGAACTTGTAGAAATGGGAAAGTTGGACACGGAAATTCCTGACGAATTGACGCCAAAACCAGAAGAAGGGACCGATATAACTCAACCAAAGGTCGATGAAGTGCCATTGGAAGAGCCTCAGAATGTCAAAGAAAATCCTGTTAAGGAAAAAAATCAACCAACTGGCGTTTTGGGTGCAAAGGAAGACAAGGATTCGGATCTAGCGAAGGCATTAGGTTCATCAGAAACTTTAAAAGCACTTGGAATAGAAGGTGACTTTGGTCCTACTATTGATCCTGCAGAGCTCCAAGTCACCCTCTCAAGTATTATGCCGGTCGCATTCAATGCGACTGACATCAAAGTCCTTAGTTTTAAACTAACTATAGAAACATTTGACAAACCTAGTGCGGAACTGATTAAAGAGGCACTACCTATTTATCAAAAAACAACGCTAATAACTGTAGAGAACTTCCTTAAAAACAAATTCTTTAATGACATTTTTTATGTAAAAGAAAAACTCCAACGACGTCTTCAAAAAAAATTTGATGCAATAATGGAAAGTACTGGTCGCATTAAAAAAGTAAAATTCGAAGAATTTGTAGTCAAATAAAAAAAATCATAATAATCAAATAGTATCTCAAAATTTTTCACGAAACCGGTAAACAAACCCTCAATTAGACGAACCTGACTCTTCTGCTTTTAGTTTATCGATCATTGCTTTTATCCTCCATAATAACTTTGGTAAGCCTTCCCCAGTCATAGAAGAAATAACATGCACATCCGCATTGACTTCATTTAATTGCAATTCAAATTCCTGAAATTTTTCCTTAGCTTCCGTGTGATCGACTTTAGAAGCTACGAGAATTTGAGGACGTTCATATAATCTTTTGCTAAAACATTCTAATTCATTCTGGACGATGCGGTAATCGTCCAAAGGATCACGAATATTACCAGATGAAAAATCCAAAAGATGAACTAATAGACGGCTTCGTTCTGTATGTTTTAAAAAGCGAATCCCTAGTCCTTTACCTCGATGTGCTCCTTCAACAAGACCAGGGATATCGGCCGCAACGAAGGTAGAAAAATCATCTAATTGAACAACCCCTAAATTGGGGATTAAAGTAGTAAAAGGATAGTCCGCTATTTTGGGACGGGCATGAGATATTTTGGAGATAAAAGTTGATTTTCCTGCATTTGGAAGCCCTATGACTGCCACGTCTGCCAATAACTTTAACTCAAGAAATAACTTTTTCTCATCTGTTTCAATACCTAAGTCAAATTTTCTTGGGGCTCGGTTTCTGGATGATTTAAAGCGCGCATTGCCACGGCCTCCTTTACCTCCATGAGCAGCTACATATTGCGTTTTATGCTCTGTAAGGTCAGCGAGAAGAGTTAATTTATCTCTATCCTTTACCAAGGTTCCAGCCGGAACCTTAATAACTAAATGCTTTCCTCTTTTACCCGTCATTGTTTTACCTTTTCCCGAGCTACCGCAATTAGCTTTATATAGACGGTTATTTTTTAAATCTGTCAAAGTCGATAGTTGACTATCTACTTCGAAAATAATATCACCTCCATCACCACCATCTCCGCCATCCGGTCCACCCAGAGGGATATATTTTTCTCTTCGGAAGCTACAGCAACCAGCACCACCATTACCGGCTCGAATAGAAATAATAGCCTCATCAATAAACATAGGATCACCTTAGCCAAAAATTATAGAAAGATGTAGTGCTCGGAATTAAGTAAACAAAATAAAGCGGGTGCCTAATTTTTGAAGTAACAATATGGTAGGAGAGGTTGTTACAAACAACCGTCAAATCAAAAAACTGCTAATTAGCTGGATAAACGCTTATTTTCTGCTTCTTACGGGTCATATTCTCAAACTTAACCAAACCATGAACTTTGGAGAAAATAGTATAGTCACTACCTATTCCAACATTGGTACCTGGATGAAATGTAGTACCACGCTGGCGAACAAGAATTTCTCCGGATTTCACAACTTGCCCGCCGTACCTTTTAACTCCCAAGCGCTTTCCTACACTACTTCTTCCGTTTGTAGTACTGCCTTGTCCTTTTTTATGAGCCATAAAAACTCCTTATTTCTTGGTTATTTCTGTGATCTTAAGTTGAGTGATAAACTGCCGGTGGCCATTTTTTCTACGATAGTTTTTTCGACGCTTCTTTTTAAAAACAATTATTTTAGCACCTTTTCCTTGTTTCACCACCTCACCAGTTACTTGACAATTTGAAACATAAGGAGAACCAACCTCAACATCTTCACCTTCTCCAATCATCAAGACCTGATCCAAGGTAACCATATCACCAACATCACTTTTGAGCTTTTCAACATCAATTAAATCACCCTGAATTACCTTGTATTGCTTTCCACCTGTTTTTAAAACCGCGAACATTAAAAAAACTCCCTTTGACTCAATTTGTAACGCAGCAACACCTCTCGAGCCCTTGGAGAATCGAGTCATTAATTGCTATTAAACGAACTTTGAATCATAATTAATTTGGCCTTTCATGTCAAGCTTTTCAAAGCATTTTGAATAATAAAAATCGCTTTTTATTTATTGTAATCCCTCGTTATCCAAGGCATTTTTAAGTGCAGTTAGCAAAATTAAGTCTATTAAAATAGTTAGTTACCTTGACCTATTTTTCACCTAGGTGATATAAAGTATACTTTATTCGAATCTGAGGTCTGACGTATGTCTCTAAAAGATAAAGAAAAGTGGGATTCTAAATACAGCATGTCAGAACACATTACTAGTAAGGAGCCTGCTGATTGGTTTAAAAATCACACCGATTTACTTAAAGGAAGTGGGTTGGCACTTGATATTGCTTCAGGGGAAGGTAGAAATGCAGTTTTTGCTGCTGAAAATGGCTATCAAACCTTAGCAGTTGATATATCTGCTCACGGACTAAAGAAAGCTCAAAATTTAGCCGAGGAAAAAGGAGTGACTATTGAAACCCAGGTTGTCGATCTCGATGACTGGCAAATCAATAAAAATATATTTGATCTCATTCTCTGTTTTAATTTTCTTGATCGACGAATATTTTCAGCGATCAAAAATGCTCTAAGACCAGACGGTTTAATTATTTATGAAACCTTCACTATCGACTATCTTAAATATAGTAATTTTAAGCGGGAATGGGTTCTAGAGCATAATGAGTTATTAGACATTTTTAGTGAATTTCGTATTTTAGGATATAGAGAGATTGATGACGATCAAAAAGCCTACGCTTCGTTAATAGCAATGAAACCAAGATGACTCGTAAAACAAAACCATACTACCTATCAAACCTGGGAATTATATTTTTTCTTATCTGCACTATATTACTTACAAATTGCTCTCTTCATCAGCAACGGCTTAAAAAAGATAAATTAACTCTCATATATCTCCCGAAATCAGAATTTACTTTAACCAGTAACAAACTAAGGATGCAACATCCCATTAAAATTTCAAATGAACAGGTAGTCAATCACCTTCTTTCTATGAGCTATGAGGAATTATCTTTGCTTGGTAAAAAAAAATACATCTTTCCATCAAATGATGTACTTGAGATAGCTCCATTGATCACAAAAGCATTAAACCGAATAAAAGCTAATAAAGTTTTATATTATGAGGTTGAAAACCCAAAAGGGAAAACAGCGGGCACAATATTTCAAAATCAGGATAAAATTAATTGGGTTTTTGAAACCATAAAAGGAATAAATTTTTTAAATAGTAATAAACCTCGCAACAGAGGTTCAACCTGGGTACTACTACCAAATAACGGCCAGA
>CAJJDL010000012.1 GCA_905182935.1 uncultured Nitrospinaceae bacterium
AAAAGATATGGAAATAACTATAAGATTAGATCCATCAATCGAAGATGGTGGACCACATAGAGCATAGGTAACCTGTATTTAAAGCTCCCTCATATACTTGGAGGAGATTTGAGCCGATCAATTGGCCATTTTAAGAAGGCCACTAGTTTGGGTTCTGAGTTTGGGGAAAATTACCTTGGCCTTGCTAAAGCCTATATCGAAAATGATGAGCTTCTTTTAGCTAGGGCTACGTTATCTAAAGTTATTAACATGAAATTCAATTCTAAAAATGCGGAATCGATACTCTCATGGCAAAATCAAGCTAATAGATTGTTTAAAAAAATAGCCGATAATTAAAGTCTATCTAATATGTTAAAAGAATTAAGGATCAACAATTTTGCTATTATTGATAATTTACATGTCGAGTTTTCTTCTGGTCTTATAGCACTAACCGGAGAAACAGGCGCTGGAAAGTCAATTATCATTGATGCGCTCAATCTTATTCTTGGCGGTAGAGCGGATGCTAATTTTATACGAACTGGGGAAACCTCAGCAACGGTTGAGAGTATTTTTGAAATAAAAGATTTAGAAACATTAGGTATTTTAAAAGAATTAGGTATTAGCTCTGATAATGGAGAAATTGTGTTGAGGCGCACGATATCGAGTTCGGGGAAAAATCGTTGTCTAGTAAATGACTCTACTGTTACAGTCGGTGTTTTAGCAACGCTAGGAAACAGACTGGTTGACATCCATGGTCAACATGACCACCAGGCACTACTCAATCCAGAAATTCATGTTGATATTCTTGATTTATATGGGAAAACCACGGAAGAAAGAAAAGAATTTTCAAAAAAATATATTAATTATCTTGAAGAAATAAGAAAAATAGATGAATTACGCTCCAAAGAGAGTAACCGCATAGAAAGGGAAGGTTTTCTAAAATTTCAAGTTAATGAAATTGACAAAGCTAACCTCTCAATAGATGAAGAGAATCAACTTAAATTAGAAAAAAATAAATTGCAGCATGCAGAAAAAATTCAAGGGTCAATCAAACTAGTTCTCGACTTGATTGTAGATGAAGAAGGGGCAGTTTTTGATAGGTTTGGGATAGCACAAAAACAATTAGAGTCACTTTCATTATTAGATCCAGAACTCGAAAAACAGGTGCAACGAGGGCAAACAGCTTTTTATGAAATTGAAGAATTAATTGAGGAGTTGAGAGATTATATTCATAAAATCGAATTTAATCCGTCTCGTCTCGAAGAAATAGAAGACCGAATGGCAGAAATTAATGGATTAAAACGCAAGTATGGTGGGGATATAGGTTTAGTTTTGAGCCAACGTGATAAAATCTCTAAAGAGTTAGATACTCTTTCTAATTTTCAAGAAAATATAGAAAATATACAAAAATGCATTAATTTACATCAGACAGTTTTAGCTAAAAACTCTGTAACTTTGGCAGACAAAAGAGAAAAAATAGCGAAAGTATTTAAAAAAAATATAGAGAAAGAGCTTTGTGATCTTGGGATGAAAGATGTGAAATTGGAGGTACAGTTTGATTATCAAGAAGATGACTCAAGCTTTGTTACCTACCGAAAGCAGAAAGTAAAAATAAACTCAACAGGGATTGGTGTAATAGAGTTTTTGTTTTCTCCGAATCCGGGTGAAGATCTTAAACCACTTGTTAAGATTGCTTCCGGTGGAGAACTTTCGCGGTTCATGTTGGCATTAAAGTCCAATCTAAATAAGCAAGATATTATACCCGTAATGGTCTTTGACGAAGTCGATACAGGAATTGGTGGAAAAATTGCTGAAGTGGTAGGAAATAAATTAAAAAAAATCGCTACTGAAAAACAAGTCTTTTGCATTACTCATTTACCGCAAATTGCTGGTAAGGCGAGTTCACATTTTATGGTTTTTAAAATGGTGAAGGATCAAAGGACTCATTCTAGTATCCGCGAACTTTCAGAACAAGAAAGAGTGGAAGAAATTGCAAGAATGTCTAGTGGAGAAAAAATTACCGAAACTACTCTAAAGCATGCGCGCGAAATGATTCAACCTTGAGTCATGATTTTTCTTGAACTAATTTTTAGAAAGTAAAAACTTCATTTGATTAAAACCTATAGGTTTTAATCAAATAAAGTTTAATTGTTTTAAAGTAAACTGGGCTAAGCTTTTGAGTAAATCTCCCCACCTTTGTCTTTAAAGGATTTTGACATTTCTTTCATACCTTCATCCAGCGCTTTTGCTTCTTCCATACCTTTTTGTTCAGCGTAGTCGCGTACATCTTGCGTGATTTTCATCGAACAGAAATGTGGACCGCACATCGAACAGAAATGTGCAACTTTGGCAGAATCTTTTGGCAAGGTTTCATCGTGAAATTGTAACGCCTTTTCTGGATCAAGCGATAGATTAAATTGATCTTCCCAGCGAAACTCGAACCGAGCTTTGCTCAACGCATCGTCACGCACTCTTGCTCCAGGGTGACCTTTAGCAAGATCTGCCGCATGTGCCGCGATCTTGTATGTGATAACGCCTTCTTTTACATCTTCTCGGTTAGGTAGTCCAAGGTGTTCTTTTGGAGTTACGTAACATAGCATAGCTGTACCATACCAGCCAATCATTGCCGCGCCGATGCCACTGGTGATGTGATCATAACCCGGTGCTATATCGGTTGTAAGCGGTCCTAAAGTGTAGAAAGGGGCTTCGCCACAAATTTTCAATTGTTTTTCCATATTTTCTTTGATCATGTGCATAGGAACATGACCGGGGCCTTCTATCATAGTCTGCACTTCGTGTTTCCATGCAATTTTTGTCAATTCACCAAGAGTTTCCAATTCTGCAAATTGAGCTTCATCGTTGGCATCAGCGGTGGAACCAGGACGTAGTCCATCGCCAAGAGAGAAAGAGACATCGTAGGACTTTAGAATTTCGCAAATTTTCTCAAAGTTTGTGTATAGAAAATTTTCTTTATGATAAGTAAGGCACCATTTTGCCATAATTGCACCACCGCGTGAGACGATTCCGGTTACACGTTTTGCGGTCATCGGCACATAGCGTAATAATACCCCGGCATGAATGGTGAAATAGTCTACGCCCTGCTCACATTGTTCGATCAGAGTATCGCGATAAATTTCCCACGTAAGGTCTTCTATTTTGCCATCGACTTTTTCCAAAGCCTGATAAATAGGTACAGTGCCTATGGGAACTGGTGAGTTGCGCAAGATCCACTCACGAGTAGTGTGAATATTTTTCCCGGTTGAAAGATCCATAACATTGTCGGCTCCACAACGTGATGACCAGACCATCTTTTCAACTTCTTCTTCAATGGAGGAACTAACTGCTGAGTTACCTATATTAGAGTTGATCTTTACAAGAAAATTTCGCCCAATGATCATTGGCTCCGATTCTGGGTGGTTGATATTAGCCGGAATTATGGCTCGACCTCGTGCTACTTCATCGCGGACAAATTCGGGAGTAATTTCGCTCTGAAGGTTGGCTCCGAAGGAGTTTCCCTTTAGGCGGTTTTCCCGCTCAGCATCTTCCATCCATTGTTTACGTTTTTGATTTTCACGAATGGCGATGAACTCCATTTCTGGAGTGATGACCCCCTTTTTGGCGTAGTGCATTTGCGTGACATTTTGCCCAGTTTTAGCGCGTAGAACCTGGACGCGGGTTTTTGGAAACCGCTCTGTATTAGGATTTTCACCATCTCTATAGCCGTCATCTTTAGGCATAATCGTTCGCGCATCATAATACTCTACATCTTCACGGCCTGTGATCCATGGTAGGCGGATAGGTTGCAACCCTTCACGGATATCAATTTTTGCTTTTGGATCAGTATAGGGGCCTGATGTGTCATAGACGAGAATGGAACTCTCGTTATTTTCTTTTTGACTACTTTTACCGTTTCCATTTGGATTACTGTTTACTGTGGTAGAGGGAGAAAGGGAAATTTCCCGAAAAGGGACTTTTATATCCGGATGCAGGGTCCCATTAACATAGACTTTTTTAGAGTTTGGGGAAATCGGGTCGGTAGAAATTTCGACTTTTTCATCCGTAGCTCCATGGCGGTTGCCAGTTTGGTTACCATTACCATTAGATTTTACTTGCGTCATAACGTGTTTCCTCCAAAGTTCTGCGTATATTCAAATGAGTGTTCTTTTATATTAGATGAGTCCCAGATATCAGAAATCAAGGCGATCCCGAAGGCTCCTTGCTCTAAACATTCGGGAACGCGGTGCAGTGTTATTCCTCCCATAGCGAGAACTGGTAAACGGACTGCTTGAGTAACTTTTTGTAATGAATTCAAGCCTTGCGGCGCGCCGTAACTTGCCTTAGAGGGTGTTTTGTAAATTGGACTGAAAGTTATGTAATCTGCTCCTTCTTTTTCAGCAAGATGTGCTCCTTCCAGAGAATGCGTTGAAACTCCGACGATCAAATCAGGGAAGCTACTTTTAACTTCATTGGCAGGAAGCCGCGTTTCTGTTAGGTGTACGCCATCAGCACCGATTTTCTCTGCGATTTCTGCACGTGAATTGATAATAAGCTTAGCCTTATAGTTTGATGTAAGTATACGCAATTGAATAGCTAGTTTAATAAGTTCACTATCTGATAAATCTTTTTCTCTTAATTGGAGAGCCCTAACACCTCCCATTAAAGCGTCTTCTACTGCGGAAAGAAAATATTTTTGTCCTTCGAACAAAGATCGATCTGTAATCAGGTACAAGCGAAGGTCTTTTAGGTCCTTCTGAGTCTGCATTTTATAAGTAATATAATTTCCCCAAAACCGATGTAAATCACTTTAGTTTGCTTTACACATCTATTAAACCATTAATTGGGCTGCTTGCAGAGGCGTAGAGTTTTTTTGGAATGCGTCCTGCTTCAAAAGCCTGTCGCCCACATTCTACTGCAGATTTCATTGCGTAAGCCATTTTAATGGGGTCTTTTGCTCCTGCTATTGCCGTGTTCATAAGGAGCCCTGCTACTCCAAGCTCCATAGCTCTGCAGGCATCAGAGGCAGTTCCCACACCCGCGTCAACAATGACTGGTACTTTTACCGCTTCAAGGATCAATTTAATATTAAAAGGGTTGCAGACTCCAAGTCCAGAACCAATTGGTGCAGCTAATGGCATAACGGCTGAGCAACCTACACCTTCTAACTTTTTACAAAGGACCACGTCATCTGTGCAGTAAGGTAACACCTGAAACCCATCTTTTACTAGGATTCTAGAAGCTTCAAGCGTTGCTTCGTTATCTGGGAATAATGTTTTTTCATCGCCAATCACTTCAACTTTAACCATAT
>CAJJDL010000013.1 GCA_905182935.1 uncultured Nitrospinaceae bacterium
TTTGAAGAGAACTATTCCCCGTTTCAATATAGGGGAATGTATGGGCACTTGATTGATCTCCAACCAACATACTATCACACTGAGTATAGTTTCTTGCGTTGGTTGCGTTCTTGCCTACTCTAACCAAACCACGATAGCTATTACTGGAGTGATCGGCGGAGATCCCTTTAGAAATAATACTTGATCGTGTGTTCTTTCCAATATGCATCATTTTGGTTCCAGTATCTGCCTGCATGTATCCATTGGTAAGAGCTACTGAATAAAACTCTCCAACTGAATCGTCACCTAGCAGTATACAGCTCGGATATTTCCATGTAATAGCAGACCCCGTCTCCACCTGCGTCCATGAAATCTTTGACTTATCACCCTGACATTTCCCGCGCTTGGTCACAAAGTTATAAATGCCTCCCTTGCCTGTCTCAGGATCCCCTGCATACCAGTTTTGCACCGTACTATATTTAATTTCTGCACTGTCCAGAGTCACTAATTCAACCACTGCCGCATGCAACTGATTCGTGTCAAACTGAGGAGCAGTACAACCTTCAAGATACGAAACATAACTATTCTCAGCACAAATAATTAGAGTACGTTCGAACTGTCCTGTTTCCTCTGTATTAATTCTAAAGTAAGTAGATAACTCCATCGGAGAGATTGTATCAGGAGGAATATACACAAATGATCCATCCGTAAATACTGCACTATTTAGCGCCGCATAATAATTATCACCCACTGGCACTACTGTTCCCAGGTATTCCTCAATCAGCTCAGGGTAATCCTTTACGGCCTCGGAAAAGGAACAGAAAATAATACCGACTTCCATTAATTTCTTTTTATGAGTAGTCGCCACACTAACACTGTCAAAAACAGCATCAACCGCAACATTGGCTAATTTTTTCTGCTCATCCAACGGAATCCCAAGTTTTTCAAATGTACTAAGAATCTCAGGGTCTACCTCATCAAGACTAGCTAGCTTTTTTTTGGGTTTTGGAGCCGAATAATAGGAAATATTCTGAAAGTCAATCGGTGGATATTGGACGTTTGGCCAAGCAGGCTCTTTCATCGTCAACCATTTTGCATATGCTTTAAGTCTAAAGTTAAGCATGAACTCAGGTTCGTCCTTTTTCTTTGATATCGCTCGAACAACACCTTCATCCAAACCTTTAGCAAAAGTATCAGATTCTACATTAGTAGTAAATCCGTACTTATAGTCATTATCCGTAGGTTGATCAGCTATTTTATCTTCGGTTTTCATATTTTATGGTTGCTCCCTTATAATGTAAGGAGAATTTTAATGTTATAAATAACTACTAATTATATTTTAAAAGAAAAATATGCCTAAATTTTTCACAAACTTTACATATTGGGAACAACTATCAATTCATTATAAATATCTTTCCGTAAAGCTTGCTCCATAAATGAGAGCGTGGCACCCAAGGAAGACCCACAACTGCCACACGCACCCTGATACTGAATCATCACTTTTTCACCATCAATAACATCCAAAACCTCCACATTCCCACCATCGGACATTAAAGCCGGGCGAACTTTCTCATCAAGTACCATGTTTATCTGCGTAATCTGATCTTCTTTGTTTAAACCCATCCAAGCCTGTTCAGCCATCGAAAGTTCAGCAAAAGAAGTCGCCTTTATATCTTTTTTATCAATAGATGCACTTGCTTCTGCTACTGCTTTAGCAGTGGGATACCCCTCTTGAATGACTTTAAGAAGTTCTTCTACATTAGCAAAGGCTTTCTGCTTTGATTCAGGAACTGAGGGAACCTCTGGTTCGTCTCTTAGGTAAGCCTCGATATCCTCGCCTTTCAAAGAGCATGCTTCGTCCAGTGTAAGTCCTTTAATCATCGAGCAAATTGCTTCGCCAATACCAACTGACACCTTCCCTCCATAAGCAAAAAATTTAGCACTATAAATACGGTCCTCTGCCCTATCTGCCAATAAATAGATCTTCGTATCCTTATATTTAGCCTCTACTAGAGTCATACCTTTAACCATAGCATCATCCTTATCATATGCGCCACGATACTTCGGTTGAGTAGCTGCCTCATCAAATTTTTTAGAAAACTCCTCTTCCGCAACAGTCATTTCAATATATCCTCTGTAATCATCGGATTAAAATGGTTTAAAAGACATCATACATCCATACAATCTAAATAAAAATGCTTTTAATTATTATATGTCATTGCAATGAAAAGCTCAAATAACTCTTTATACTAAACAATATTATTAAACTTAGATATTTTCGCACCTTAGAGTAAAGTTATTAATTATCAACAAAGTATATCAGACTACGCTTTAATTGAATTTAGACTGCCTTTTCCTTTTCCTTATACCAAATAGCCAAACTTAGCCATACCAATATAAGAAGTAAGGTTGTGATTTACAACTAATCAGGTGCATTATCCAAATGAAAAGGATATAATCTATTGTAATCTTATAATAGTGTTTGCGGAGGTAACCTTTATCCTTATGTTTTATAGATTCTAATCTAAGATCTATCTATATTAAAGAGATGACAGGTTTATTCTAAAGGGGAGTCAAAGTGACAACTTCAATAAAAAACTCTGAGCAAAAATTGGTTGACGG
>CAJJDL010000014.1 GCA_905182935.1 uncultured Nitrospinaceae bacterium
AAAGAAATCAATCCTACAGAAGCATTACTTGGTATTACCGTTGTAGTATCAACACTTATAGATTCGAAAAATATTACTATTCCTCCGTGTACAGAAAGCCATACTAAGATCAAACTTAAAGGAGTTGGAATTCCATTTAATGGTGGAAAAAATAATGGAGATCAATTAGTTCGTATTATTGTGAAATATCCCAAAAGCTTAACTAATGAACAATTAGAGTTAGTACATAAATTAAAAACAACTGGATTGTGAACATAATAGTTGACTACTTATATTTGTTAAAATAATGGAGTTTTACTTAATGGCAACAATTAATTTTATACCGGATAATGCCATACACCAAATTGAAGATGGAAGCCAATTGATTGAGATATGTGATGAGATTGGTGTTTCTTTATCGTTTGGTTGCACTGAAGGAACATGTGGTGTATGTGAAATAACCGTCCTTGAAGGAATAAAAAATCTATCCAAAGTGACAGACGAAGAAAAAGAATACTTATTACCAGAAGACTTAGAAGAAGGAATGAGACTAGGGTGCCAAGTTAAAGTTAGAAAAGGTGATGTATCAATCACATGGAAAAAAAGCAAAAAGACATAATATATTGCGTTATAAATTTCTATTTTTTTGACTTATAAAGCCATTGACTAATAAACTCTCTAGACATATAATAACAATATTATAAACTCTTTAATTCGGTCCTGTGAGACTGTTAAGGGATGAATGAGTGATTAATTAATGATATGTCAGCTCCTTGAGTATTATCCGAGGGGCTATTTTTTTGCCTAAATTTGGAGCTGATTTTGAATTCGGTTGTACTTAATGAAAAAGATATTTCTAGAGCAATAACTAGAATAACTCATGAAATATTAGAAAAAAATAAAGGTGCTGAAAATGTTGCAATAGTTGGCATTCGAACGCGCGGAGTGACACTTGCTAAAAGAATACATAAAAAGATTAATGAAATTGAGGGTATAGAGGTAGATTTCGGGATTTTAGATATAACATTGTATCGAGACGATCTAGCAATAGGGAAACAAAATCCAATTGTAGAAAAAACACATCTCCCTTTTCACCTTGAGGGAAAACAAGTTATTTTAATAGACGATGTTCTTTTTACAGGTAGAACGATCAGAGCCGCTATTGATGCATTGATTGATTTTGGAAGACCGGCAACTGTTCAATTGGGAGTACTAATTGATAGGGGGCATCGAGAACTTCCAATCAGACCAGATTATGTAGGAAAAAATATTCCAACAGCTAAAACTAATCGTGTACAAGTTCGGATGCTAGAAGATGATTCTATGGATGAAGTGTGCATAATTGACTCATCAAATTCAATGGATAAATAATGATTATACCTAAGAATATTTTAGGAACTAAAGGCTTATCCAAAGAAGAAATCGTTACTATTTTAGATTCAGCAGAAGCCTTTAAAGAAATTTCCACACGTGAAATCAAAAAAGTCCCAACCTTGAGAGGGAGGACCATAATAAATTTATTTTTTGAACCAAGTACGAGGACGCGAACTTCTTTTGAGATAGCTGGTAAAAGATTAAGTGCCGATGTTATAAATATTTCTGGTTCTACAAGTAGCACCGTCAAAGGGGAAAACCTTATAGATATGGCTCTAAACCTTGAAGCCATGAATCCAGATCTAATGATAATACGTCACTCCCATTCAGGAGTAGCAGAAATGCTTTCAAAGTTCATTAAGTGCCCTATCATTAACGCTGGAGATGGACATCACGAGCATCCAACACAAGCATTACTAGATTTATATACGATTAGAGAAGCCATAGGCGATCTACACGGATTGAATGTAACAATAGTTGGAGATATAACACACAGCAGAGTTGTCAGATCAAATATTTATGCAATGAAAACTATGGGAATAAATGTAACACTAGTTGGTCCACCCACAATGATTCCATTGGGAATAGAAAATATGGGAGTACATGTATCTTATTCCCTTGAAGATGCTGTTCTGGATGCAGATGTTATCATGATGCTCCGACTGCAAACAGAAAGACAAAATGAGTTTCTTTTGCCAAGTATTCGTGAATATTCGAATTTGTTTTGTTTAACGACAAAAATTCTTAAAAGATCAAAAGATGATGTATTAATTATTCATCCTGGACCCGTTAATCGTGGAATTGAAATTACCCTAGATGTCATGAAAAGTGATAAATCTTTCATATTAAACCAGGTTACTAATGGTGTTGCTATACGCATGGCCTTAATGTATCTCCTTTTAGGAGGAAATAATGACAGTCTTAATTAAAAATGGAACAGTTATTGACCCCGCTAATAATATAAATACCGCTAAAGATATTTTAATCATAAAAGGAATAATCAAATCTATAGAACCTCCAGGAAAATTAGATACTGTCAATTTAAACAATCCACAAATTATTGATGCCAAAGGTTGTATTGTCTGCCCTGGGTTGATAGATATGCATGTCCACTTCAGAGAACCGGGGTTTGAATATAAAGAAACCATAGAATCCGGTTGTCAATCTGCAGCTGCTGGGGGATTTACATCTGTAGCGGTTATGCCAAATACTAATCCGGTTAACGATAACCGGTCTGTTACAGAACTTATATTATCATTAGCAAAATCTAAGGGAGGTATTAAGGTTCATCCCATTGGAGCAATTACACAAGGACTCGCTGGTAAACGCTTGTCAGAAATGGCTGACCTCAGAGACGCTGGTGCCATAGCATTTTCAGATGATGGTTGTCCGGTTATGAATAGTGAACTAATGCGTAGAGCATTTGAGTATAGCAAAATGTTTAATCTACCACTGATCCAGCATAGTGAAATGCTTGATCTCACAGAAGGTGGATGCATGAATGAGGGAGCAGTTTCCACAGAACTAGGGCTAAAAGGCATGCCAACAGAAGCCGAAGATATTATGGTCTATCGAGATATTGCTCTTCTTGAAAAAACTGGTGGGCGCCTACATGTAGCGCATATAAGTAGTGGGAATTCTGTCGACTTAGTTAGGCATGCAAAGGCAAAGGGGTTACCAGTTACATGCGAAGTAGCTCCGCATCACTTTACTTTAACGGATGAAGCGGTAAGAGGTTATGATACAAATACAAAAATGAGCCCTCCTCTAAGATCAAATAAAGATATAGAAAAAATTAAAGAAGGACTTAAAGATGGAACAATAGATATTATAGCAACTGATCATGCACCACATGATATAACAGATAAACAAGTGGAATATCAAAATGCCTGTTTTGGAATAGTCGGTCTAGAAACAGCACTACCTCTCTTCCTTAAATTGGTAGATGAAAAAATACTTTCCATGAGTGATGCCATTAGAAAACTTACCGCTACCCCAGCACAAATTTTCAACCTTGATGCAGGAAATCTTTCCATTGGAAAGGAAGCAGATGTATTAATTTTTAATCCAGATATTAAATATTCTATTGACGTGTCTAAGTTTCATTCCAAAAGTAAAAATAGTCCTTTTGATGGTTGGAAAGTTAAAGGAAAAGTTTTTCATACGTTAGCTAGAGGAAAAATCGTATATACAGATCCTGATCTATAATAATTCCCATATAAAATAAAAAGCAATCACATGAAAGCTGTATTAGCTTTAGCCGATGGAAGAATATTTGAGGGTACATCCTTTGGTGCACAAGGAGAAGTAACAGGGGAAATTATCTTTAATACAAGTATGACTGGGTATCAGGAAGTCATAACTGATCCATCATACTGTGGTCAAATGATTGTAATGACATATCCTCTTATTGGGAATTATGGTGTTAATCCTGAGGATTTTGAGTCAGACCGCCCTCACCTTTCATCACTTATTATAAAAGAAT
>CAJJDL010000015.1 GCA_905182935.1 uncultured Nitrospinaceae bacterium
ACTAATATGATTGGTAATTTAAAACCAATATTCCTGCTAAATGATATTTCTTTTTTTTTCTTTGGTGGTTATGATAAAAGAAAAGCATACATCATCACTACACCAGCAAAGCCCCAGCTGGCAGTGCTGGGCAATTCGAACCAGGCAACAATAAACCAAATAACTACCGCCAACGGCAGAAACTTTAGAAACATCCCGGATAAATTTTTTAAAAAAGACGGTTGTTGCATGTGCATGCTCCCTAAAAATTATTCTGCCATCTGTGGCGTAGCTTGATGAATTTCTTGTTCTTTTTTCTTAGTTTTTGGATATTTTATTCCAAGCCAGATAATGCACGTCATGATGATAAAAAATGTCCAAACGATGGTAGTTACATGAAAACCAGATTCCGCTAGTGTCGGTGCGAATTTTTCTGGAGTAACATCTTTATACACTTTGTAAATATGCCAATTCATTCGGGATAGTGAACGTATTGTACCCATCCAACTCATAAGCCAGATATCCGCAAAACCAAGAAAAATTAAACAGTATACACCCAGAGGATTAATCTTACCGTAGTGAACTTTCCCTGTTTTAGTGGCTATGGTATAGAAGATATAATTAACAAATGTAACTGTAACTAAAGCAAAGGCAGCTGTATTTTTTGATATCATCAATGCTAGAAAGGCTAGGTTATCAGGCAGCACCATTCCAGCATCCATTCCTGGTTCCGGCATCATGGTTGCGAAAAAACGTCTCGGCGTAAACCATATGGTTGCGGCAATTACGATTAAGACAAAACCAAATTTCATCGCTGGAAAGAAACGCTCTGCATTTTCGATGCGCTTCATACTCACCCACATATAAATATTACTCATACTGAACATGGTTCCAACCAGCAATCCCTGCACTAGCATAAACATGGACTCTCGGTCCGACATGATATACATGCCGATAGTGGCATCGTACTGATAAATTTCTTTAACAAAGATATAACCCATTGCTGGCAGTGGGATCATGATTGCGACACCAATTAGGTTGCCGATATACCCTACCCAATCATAGTATTCTCTTTCTTCCTGTTTTTCAGACCAGAGATACATGTATGCTCCAATGACACAGACCATATATCCTCCAAATGTCCCATTTCCTACCAATCTATGGTAGTTAAGTGGCATCCAAGCAGCATTAGTGAGTTTACTCCATTCACTTATATTGGTTAGTTGGTCTAATGGTACTGGTGGTGTCTGCATAAATGTAGTCGGACCATCCAAGGCTACAAGCAGTGATAACCCTAAGACATTAAGTACGACTCCTAAAACAATGTGTCGTCCCTTTTTATCACTTTTATTTAATGGGTCCCACGAATAGACATAAATATACATGACTATAGTTTCTAGAATAAACAGGGTAGGGTAGACAATCATGAATAGAACGGGAAAAGAAGCGACAAGGTAAGAGATAAAATCGCTGTATATTACCAACATTACAAACAGGAATAACCCACCCGATAGCGCGGTAAAACTGTATGCAAAGCCAATTACTTTTGTTACTTCGTGCGCTAGGCGTTCGAACTTAAAATCGGATTTAGCAAACATAATCCCATTCGCTAGCAGTCCCCCAACAACACCATTAACTACGGCCAGAATAATTGCATCTGTGTGTAAAGTCTCAACAGGAGTTAAAACACAAGCCATGATTGTTCCCAAAATGGCTCCAATTGTTCCTGAAACTTTTAAGTTGATACATTTATGAAAGTAATTTAGAAAACTTACAAAAAGAGCTCCAAAGGCGCAGGACCACATGCCAAATAGAACTCCATGGTGTATGCCTATAATAACTTCAAATGTAATTCCGATTACAACACCTATTAGAACGCCAAGAAAAACATTTGATAAAATGATAGCCTTTCGAACACCTTGGGTCCGTCGTGCACCCATTACTTCCATGATTACAACAAACATGGGGCAACCCAAAATGAATGAAGCAAAAAGTATGTGTATTTGAGCGGCGAACCAGGTAAATTTTCGGTTGCTTAACCCAAGAAGTGAAAACTCTTCAAATTCATGATCTTGTGCTGGTCCAATATCTGTTAGATATGATAGGTCTTCAACTTCTTCTTTCTCATCTTCTTCATCTTCTTCATCTTCTTCATCTTCTTCATCTTCTTCATCTTCTTCATCTTCTTCATCTTCTTCATCTTCTGCATAGGCAATTGAAGGGCCACTTAAACTAAATAGGGGTGATGAAGAAGTTGGTAAAAAGGAAGGAGTTATGTGTCCTGATCCATAGAATAAAATTAGGACAATGACTGCATTTAAAATAGAGTTATTTTTTTTTGGTTGTTCAGAAGAATAGTGCATTGAGACCCTCTATAATGCCAATCCCTTATAAAGATAAGGGTCAGTTGAATATTTTAAAGGGGGACTATTTAGCAGCTCAACCCCATTTTAATAACCTTAATCCAATAATTAAAGAAATTATATTAAACCACACGCACAAGTTTATTATTTATTTTTTTATACTAATTAAGCAAAAGGATAAAATCATAAAGGTGAAAGAAATATCATATGGTTTTTCTAATGTCAAGAGCTTTAAAAGTCTATATTTTGGGGTTTTATGGAGTGTGAAAGAATTTATTAAGTATCTACTAGATTTCTTTTAATTAGCAAAGAGAACGATCACTTTATAGTAGTTATTTTTTTAAAAAAATTACTCAATTTCAGGGTTGTTGTCTAACGGCATGATAATAAGACCAAAACCCATCGCTGTACAAAAAACAGAAGTGAGTCCAACAAAGATTTGTGGCCATTCAGCAGCTATATCGCGTACAGACCAGACGAATAAAACCCCGCCTAATATCATAAGTGTTAATCCTAATAGTCTAATTTTCCAGTTGGTCATTGTTATTATTGTCTCTAGCGAGAGCACTTTTTTTACGATCAATAAGAACTAGATTTCGAATATAAATAATTGAACCTAAGCTTTGTCCAACAATAAAAACTGGATCCTCTTTGTGTATTGCATAAGTCAATAATATGAGACTTCCAGCAATACTACAATACCAGAATGCAATCGGTATT
>CAJJDL010000016.1 GCA_905182935.1 uncultured Nitrospinaceae bacterium
CGGTAAAACAACTACAACATCTCTCGTGTCTTCAGTTCTTGCTGGGGGGAATCTAGACCCAACGGTAATTATCGGAGGAAGGTTAAAAAATACCGGCAGTCACGCAAAACTTGGACAAAGTAAATTTCTAGTGGCAGAGGCTGATGAGAGCGATGGATCCTTTATGCGGCTTTCCCCCTCTATGGTAGTTGTAACCACTCTAGACGAAGAACATATGGACTTTTATAAAACTTTAGAAAATATGAAAAATACTTTTCTGAAATTCATTAACAAGATTCCATTTTATGGTTCCGCTATTCTTTGCCTTGATGACGTTAATATACAGTCGCTAATACCAAGAGTGGAAAAACGATACATCACATATGGACTTAGTTCTCAAGCAGATTATACGGCAGGTAATATTTCTATAGAAGGACTAAGTACATATTTTAATGTGCACCACTGCGGTAAAAATCTTGGACGTATACGCTCAGGAGCTCTGGGGCAACATAATATACTCAATACACTTGCAGCAGTGGCTGTAGGAATGGAGTTAGATCTCGATTTTAAAACGGTAGTAAGTTCTCTTGCGCAATTTGAAGGTGTCCAAAGACGATTTGAAATAGTGGAGCAGTCTAGCGAACTAATTATGATAGATGATTACGGTCATCATCCGGTTGAAATAAAAGCGACATTAAAAACAGCAAAAGATACTTGGCCTACCAAAAAGCTAATTGTTTTATTCCAACCTCATAGATACTCGCGCACAAAGTCTTTAATGAAAGATTTCTGGTCTGCTTTTAACGATGCCGATACGTTATTAGTTATCGATATATTTCCAGCGGGTGAAAGGCCTATAGACACCGTTCACGCAAAAGATATCGTTAAAGGAGTGTGCGACTACGGCCATAAAAATACTATCTATATCAAAAGTAAAGCTGACTTAAATAAATACCTGGAACAACTCATTGAACCAGGTGACATATTTATGACATTAGGTGCAGGAGATGTATGGAAATTGGGTAAAGAATATTTAATGACCAGATCTTCTATAAATAAAATTATTAATAACTAATCATAGGAGGAACTCATTCTTATGTTGAGCGGACCTTGGAAGCAAAGATTAATATATTACGCAAATTCAGGAACAAATCATAAACTTCCCATGAGGAATAGCCTGGACTCACCTAGAACTATTCTGGGGCGGGAAATTACACAGACAAAAAATATGAATTTATCTTTTTCTTTTCAAAACAAAATCAAAGGCGAAATATTCTATGACGAAATGATGTCGAAATACACCTCAATGAAAATTGGCGGTCCAGCAGACGTATTTGTTTTACCCGCTAACTTAAAAGACTTACAAATAATTTTAAGACATCGTGGGAATAGCCCTATATGGACAATTGGAGAAGGGACTAATCTTCTTATTCGGGATCGTGGTATCCGGGGAATTGTAATATCACTTAAAAATTGTTTTAAATCAATCAAGAGACCTGTATTTTATAAAACCTCGAATGGACAAAATAGAGCACTTGTACAAGTAGATGGAGGTGTAAAGTTATCTTATCTAGCTAAGTATGTAGCACGTTACGGCCTAAAAGGTATTGAAAGTTTAGTTGGAATACCGGGATCAGTTGGTGGGTCTATTACAATGAATGCAGGAGCAGAAGGAACTGAAGTTAGCCAGGTTCTCCGTAGCATTAAAATCATGACACTCGATGGAGAGATTAAAGTATTTAATAAAGATGAAATAAAATTTGCATATCGTAAAGCAACTTTTCCATCCAAAGGTGGAATAATCATCGAAGCAGATCTCGATCTAGAAAAAGGAAAAATTACTGACATACATAGTTCAATGGATAAGCATCTATCACGAAGAAGCTCAACGCAACCTCTAACAATGCCAAACTCAGGTTCTATCTTTAAAAATCCATTAGGTGATAAAGCTGGCCGTCTAATTGAATCTTCCGGGCTAAAAGGCTGTCGAATTGGAGGCGCCAGCGTTTCTATTAAACACGCTAATTTTATAGTTAACAAAGGAAATGCTACAGCAACAGATGTAATTAATCTTATCAAACATATTAAAACTGTAGTTAAGGAAAAAAGTGGGACCCAGTTAGAACAGGAAATTATCGTCATAGGGCAATAAAGTTTATAAAAAAATCTATCTCTTAAGACAATAAATATATTAAGTGCACAATTAAAAAATAACCTATTTCATGTTAAAAAAAATTTTATTCAAGACCTTAAAGAAACAACTATAGTTTTATTGGCGCTCATAAAATGAAATTAAAAGATAAAAAAATTGGAGTCCTGATGGGTGGGTTATCACCTGAACGCGAAATTTCACTTAGTTCAGGCAATGCTGTATTGCAAGCATTAAAGAGAAAAGAACTAAATGCAGTTGGCATAGATGTGGGCAATAATATTGCCTCTTCATTAGTGAAAAATAAAATCGAAGTGGCATTCATAGCACTGCATGGAGTTTTTGGAGAAGATGGCGCTATTCAAGGTCTGCTTGAATACGCAAAAATACCATACACCGGACCAGGTATTCTATCTAGTGCGCTGGCATATGACAAAGTAAAATCTAAAGAAATTTTTAAACTAAATAACATTCCAACGGCTGACTACCAGGTACTTTACCGCGGGAGAAAAAATAAAACCGAGTCCACTTTTAGTTTTCCAGTCGTTGTAAAACCATCAAATCAAGGTTCAAGCATAGGAGTAAGTATTGTAAGGGAGCAAAAAGAATGGAAGGAAGCTTTAAAACTTGCCTTTAACTATGCAGAAGAAATATTAGTAGAAAAATTTATTGAAGGAAAACTTCTAGCCATCGGTATGAACGGGGAAAACCCTATGACCATCATACACATCCAACCTAAAATTGGATTTTATGATTACGAAGCTAAGTATACTCCCGGTAAAACAGAATATATATGTCCCGCTAAACTAACTCAAAAAGAAACTCAAAACTGCAAAGCAATAGCAATGAAAGTTTTTCAAGTTTTACGAGGAAACGGGATGCCTCGGGTTGATGTGATACTAGATACAAAAGGAACACCCTATGTACTCGAAATGAATACCATACCAGGAATGACACCAACAAGCCTCTTACCAATGGCAGCAAAAAATTCTGGATTAAATTTTGATGACTTAGTAGTCGAAATTTTAAAATCAGCTCAACTTGAATCCGAAGGATAATCTTTAGCCATGAACTTAACTTTGCTTCAAGAAAAAAAATTAGCACCTATTTGGGAGAAAAAGGAACCCATTAAAAAACAAAGTCTAAAGTTAAATGGAAAACCAGGGGGAAAGAGAAAACGAGAAACAACCAATTTTAACTTAGCATTTTTATTTACCAATATAATTGGGGCATTAGCTAAAGCAATTTTAATAGTTGCATTTTTCTACGCGGTATTTTCAGGTTATAGATTCATTACCCATACACCTTACTTTGACATTAATAAAATAAATACGACTGGCATAAAACACTTATCAAACGAGGAATTAAACACATGGACCGGCTTCCTAATTGGGAAAAACATATTTCAATTAGACCTTGGTAAATTTTCCAAAAAACTTGCCACACATCCTTGGATCCATACGGCATCAGTGAGAAGAGTTTTTCCTCAGGGCATTAATATTAAAATAAAGGAACGAATTCCATTCGCTAGAATCAAACTGGATAAAATACATATTATGGATAATTATGGAATTCTTCTAGGGCCAGAGACATCAAACTTAACAAAACTACCTCTCATCACTGGAATTAAAGCAAAAAATTCCATGCCTGGAAATAATGTAGCTGACGAAGAAATTATTCGCGGACTAAAAGCAATGCACAATCTTAATCTGCTCCATATGTTTAAAAAAAATCCAATTGAAAGTATGCATATTAAAAGCAAATCAAGAATAATTTTTTTAACAAAAAATAAAAATATAAGAGTTTATATGCGACCAGGGATGATACAGGAAAGCTTAAAAAACCTAATACTTGTAATAGATACAATAGAAAAAAATGAACCCAATTTAAAATATATTGATCTATCCTTTAAAAACAAGGTTGTAATTAGTAATCAAAAAAAATTAAAAAAAACTAATAAGACATAAATTTGGAAAGGGAGAGGACGCATGTCCAAGAAAAATAATTATATAGTAGGACTTGATATTGGAACCACAAAAATTTGCTGCATAATTGGTGAGATTAGCCACGATGGCCAAATAGATATTGTTGGCCTAGGCCAGCACCCTTCACGCGGACTGCGTAAAGGTGTCGTCGTTAATATAGATGGCACGGTGGAATCTATTAAGAATGCAGTCGAAGAAGCAGAGTTAATGGCAGGGTGTGAAATCGAATCTGTATTTGTTGGAATCGCTGGAGGACACATCAATAGTTTAAATAGCCACGGGATTATTGCAGCGCAAAACAAAGAGATCACCCAAAAGGATGTCGACCGAGTAATAGATGCTGCAAAGGCAATTGCCATTCCACTAGATCGAGAAGTCATACATGTTTTGCCTCAAGAGTATATTGTTGATAATCAAGATGGAATCAAAACCCCACTTGGTATGTCAGGGATACGCCTTGAAGCAAAAGTTCATATTGTCACCGCCGCTGTTACTTCCGCTCAAAATATTGTCAGATGCGTCAACAAAGCGGGGCTGCGTGTTCAGGATATTGTCCTAGAACAATTGGCTTCCAGCGAATCAGTATTATCACCAGATGAAAAAGAACTTGGCGTAGCCATGATTGATATTGGAGGCGGAACATCCGATCTAGCTATTTTCTACCAAGAAGCAATTAAGCATACGTCGGTTCTTACAATAGCTGGAGCACAAATGACAAACGATATTGCTATTGGTCTACGTACTCCTAATCAAGATGCAGAAAAAATAAAACATGCTTATGGGTGCGCTCTTTCCTCATTAATAGCAGAAGACGAAACCATAGAAGTCCCAAGTGT
>CAJJDL010000017.1 GCA_905182935.1 uncultured Nitrospinaceae bacterium
CCTTTAAACGTTTTAAATGTATGTCCTGAACAAATAATGGGTGTGTTGATACCCTTATGGCATCAATTCGTCCATCATCTATCAATGGCTTAATTAAAGATAATAAATACTCCTGTCTATCATTAGATAATCCAGTAAAACTACCACCATAAAAGGCTACTTCTCGCCTCAAATAGCGGCCTGATTGTAAACTAGGATCTAAATAAGTTTTTAAAGCACTCATTACATTCTTTTGATCAGCCAAGTATTTGGAGCCTGTTATATCAACCTGATTACAAAAAACGCACCGGTAAGGACATCCTTCATGCGGAATAAATATTGGAGCAATCAATAAACTATTTTTTGCCATTTAAAAGAAACCCTTTAGTCTTCCTTGGAAAGAAAATACTCTAATGCTTCTTTCGCTGCAATCTGTTCAGCCTCTTTTTTACTACGCCCTGAACCTAGTCCAAATTCTTTACTTTGCACTATTGCTTTAATAGAATATTGTTTATCATGACTTGGACCATTTTCCGCTATCACCTTATAAAAAGGAATGCATCCAAACCTATTTTGAGTATATTCTTGCAAGTTACTTTTATAGTCCTCAAATGAGCATACATCTTTATGTTTATGAATTTTTTTTATTAAGCATGGTAAAAAAACTTTTGATACTGCCTGATAGTCACTATCGCAAAAAATTGCACCTACTAATGCTTCATAAGAATTAGCAAGTATTGATGGTTTTTCTCTCCCACCAGATAAATCTTCACCTTTCCCCAAAAGAAGATAATCACCTAAGTTTATACCTTTCGCTAAGCTAGCAAGACAACTCTCATTAACAACTGATGCCCGCATTTTTGACAAATACCCCTCCGCCAAATCTTCATATTCAAATATCATATAATTGCTAACAATAAGATCTAGAACTGAGTCACCCAAAAATTCAAATCGTTCATTATTTTTTAAAGGAAGGGAAATTTCATTTGTATAAGACTTGTGAGTTAATGCCTTCTTAAGAAGCTTGAGATTATTAAATTCATATTTCAAGGTTTTCTGTAAAGTAATTAATTTACTTATTTGCTCGTCTGGTATTAGCTTTATTAAATTCAATTTGTAATTTTTTTGAACACGAGAACAGCATTTGTCCCACCAAAACCAAAAGAATTTGAAACAGCAATATTAATTTCAAGTTCTCTCGATTGATTAGGAACATAATCCAAGTCACATTCTGGGTCAGGAGTATTATAATTAATAGTAGGTGGTAAAATGCCATCTCTAATTGCCAACAAAGAAAAAATAGCCTCAACGCCCCCTGCTGCTCCAAGTAAATGTCCGGTCATAGATTTAGTTGAGCTAACAGCGAGACTATTAGCATGGTCTCCAAACACAGTTTTTATAGCCTGGGTTTCCATTGAATCGGCTCCCGTAGAAGTGCCATGGGCATTAACATATTGAACCTCATCATTATTTATACGGGCATCTTTTAAAGCTAAATTCATGCAGCGAGCTGCCCCTTCCCCATTAGGGGCTGGAGAAGTTATATGATGAGCATCTCCGTTTAATGCATAGCCCTTGATCTCACCATATATTTTTGCCTTACGTTTTTTTGCAGCTTCATATTCTTCTAGAAAAACAACGCCACAACCTTCACCTATAACAAAGCCATCTCTATTTTTATCAAATGGTCGACTTGCACCTTGTGGGTCATCGTTACGAATTGACAGAGTTTTTGCAGCATGAAAACCTCCAATGCATAGAGGAGTTATAACTGATTCAGTGCCTCCAGCAATCATAGCGTCTGCATCACCATATTGAATTAAACGAGCTGCGTCACCAATTGAATGTGTGCCTGTAGCGCAAGCGGTGACGACACACGTATTAGGTCCCTTTGCCCCCGAATGAATTGACACTTGCCCAGAAGCAAGATTAGCAATCACCATAGGAATAAAAAATGGACTTATTTTACGAACTCCCTTTTCTTTATAAATATTGTGAAATTTTTCAATCGCGGGTAATCCACCTAGACCAACACCAACCTGAACACCAACACGCTCTGCATTTTTTTCAGTAATTTCATACCCTGAATCTTTGAGGGCATAATCGCTTGCAGCTACGGCAAAATGAATAAAGCGATCCATTTTTTTTACTTCTTTATGACTCATAAATTGTTCTGCATCGAAACCTTTAACTTCTCCTGCAATCTTTACTGGAAAGCCTTCAGTGTCGAAACTTTTTATAAGCCCTATACCAGAAACACCATTTTTTATAGCAGACCAATTATCCTCAACACCAATACCCAGTGGAGAAATAATGCCCATTCCTGTAACAACAACTCGCCTTTTCATTCACTCGCTCGGATATGACCTGAATTAATTGGTATGGTTATTTATATAATCGATTGCATCTTGAACTTTACCAATTTTTTCAGCATCTTCATCAGGGATTTCGACATCAAACTCTTCCTCTAGAGCCATTACAAGTTCAACTGTATCAAGAGAATCTGCCCCTAAATCATCAATAAATGATGCATCAGTTGTAACTTGTTTACCATCTACGCCTAACTGATCTACTATGATTTCTTTTACTTTTTCTTCAACAGACATATTTACAAACTCCTAAAGTTTATTACATCAACATTCCACCATTAACATTTATAACCTGACCAGTAATATAATTAGATTGGCCGGATACAAGAAAAGCAACACTATGAGCTATATCAACAGGTAACCCCAAACGCGCAAGAGGTATCTGTTCAATTAGTTTATCTCTTATTTTATCATCAAGTACACGAGTCATATCAGTATCTATAAACCCTGGAGCAATAGCATTAACCGTAATATTTCTGGGCGCTAACTCTCTAGCCATTGTTTTTGTCAAGCCAATCAACCCAGCCTTAGATGCAGAATAATTTGCCTGACCAGGATTCCCCATAACCCCAACGATTGAAGCAATATTAACTATAGAACCACTTCGCTGCTTCATCATTTGTTTTGCAGCCTGTTGCCCGCATAAAAAACTTCCTTTAAGGTTAACGGCAAGCACTCTATCCCAATCATCTTCTTTCATTCTAATAAACAAACCATCTTTAGTAATTCCTGCATTATTAACAAGAATATCTAATGGTTTAAATTCCTTACCGATTAAATCAAAAACCTGCCTAACATTAACCGGATCCATAACATTTAATAAAACAGCAGTCGCTTTACCTCCATTGTCACGAATATTTTTAGCAGCTTTTTCAGCATTTTCTAGATTAATATCGCCTAAAACTGTATGTGCTCCCATTTTTGCTAAATTATCTGCGATAACTCGACCAATACCCTGCCCTCCACCGGTAACAAGTGCAATCTTCTGATTAAGTTCCATTAATTATCACCATTTTTCAATAAAGATTTACAGGCTTCAACTGTTAATTTTAAAGAATCCGGATCACCAACTTGAAAACATTTAACTTCTTTATTGAACCGACGCATAAGGCCGGATAAAACTTTTCCTGTTCCAAGCTCAACAAAAACATCAATGCCTTGCTCAACCAAATAGTGCATAGTTTCACTCCACCTAACAGGTAAACACACTTGGCGGACTAAAGCCTCACATAAAGAAGAAGCCATTGTAATAGGTTTAACATCAACATTAGAAATAACTGGAAATTGATGGTCTCTAAATGCAGTTTTCTTCAATTCTTTTTGAAGTTTGATTTCAGCTGGTTTCATCAATGGACTATGAAAAGGTGCGCTAACAGGCAATGTAACGACTTTTTTAGCTCCGCTATTTTTAGCGAGCAAAGAAACCTCTTCCACAGCTTTCACGTGACCTGCTATAACAATTTGCTCAATACTGTTCATATTGGCTGGCTGAACAAGATGGTGCTTAGTTGATACTCTTTCACACAATTCTTGTATAGTAGCTATTGGCATACCAATAATGGCTGCCATACCTCCAACACCTACAGGAACAGCTTCCTGCATAAAACGACCCCGTAATTGAACTAATCTAACTGCATCCAAAAATTTAATAGAACCAGCTGCAACATTAGCTGAATATTCGCCAAGACTGTGACCTGCTGCAACCACCGCATTGATACCATTTTCCTTTAGCATATTCAAGGCTATTATACTATGTATAAGAAGAGCAGGCTGAGCATTTTCCGTAAGCACTAGCCTGTCAACTGGCCCATTAAAACACAGGTCTGCAATGTCATAACCAAGAACCTCACTAGCACTATCAAACAATTTTCTAGCCTCTAGAGAGCTATCATAAAACGCTTTTCCCATGC
>CAJJDL010000018.1 GCA_905182935.1 uncultured Nitrospinaceae bacterium
CTCAAGAAGAAGAGGCAAAAGACCCCCCCCCGGAAAAGGAAGTTAAAGAGGCAAAAGATACTGATAAAGAAAAAGAGACCCCAGAGATAAAAAACGGGGGGAAAAAACCTAAAAAAATAAAACTCCCAAAGCAGAATACTACCATCAATCCAGAAACATTTCGCATGATGGAAATGATAGAAAAGAAGAATAAAGAACTTAAAATTCGGGAAGACGCCTTGGCTACAAAGGAAACACAATTAAAGACACTAGAAGAAAATATCAAAAAAGATCTAGCTAAAATTGAACTAGCTCTAAAAGAAAGCAAGGAACAATTCGGAATGAAAGAAAATCTTATCAAAAAGAATGTTGACGAATTAATCAAAGTCTACTCAACTATGAAGGCAGATCAAGCTGCCACTTTAATAGCAGCCATTGATGAAGATCTTGCCTTACGAATTATTTCTGGAATGAAGAGTAAAGTTGCAGGAGAGGTACTCAGCAAATTAGATGTAAAAGTTGCTAAAGCAATCAGCGAAAAACTTGCCGGGAAAACTGTAGAGGTAAAAAAATAACTCTAAACAAAATATCATCCTAATTAAAATCTATTCTGGCGTAAC
The DNA here is from genome assembly GCA_905182935.1 of uncultured Nitrospinaceae bacterium. Taxonomy (GTDB): domain Bacteria; phylum Nitrospinota; class Nitrospinia; order Nitrospinales; family VA-1; genus Nitromaritima. Next base: position 600 of record CAJJDL010000018.1, read on the forward strand.
CACTCCTAACGAAATTATCATCTTTAATCCTTCCTCAACTGTCATATCAAGAAAATCAACATCTTTAATAGGCACGATAATAGTGAAACCGGTGGTCGGGTTAGGTGCAGTCGGGACAAATATATTAACCGCCTTTTCTCCCACCTTATTTAAAACTATGCCTTGTGTATCACATGCTACTATTCCAAGGGTTTTTAAGGGAAACCGTGGGTAAGTAATCAATGCCATTTTTTTAAAAGTCGGAGTTTTCGATTGAGAGACTGTATCCACTACTTTTTTTATTGTTATATAAACAACCCTAACAAGTGGAATTTTATGTAATACTGACTCTCCAAAGCCAAACAACTTCTTGCCAAAAAAATTAGTAGCAATCAAACCTATAAAAAAAATAAACAGTATGAGAAGCAGAAAACCAACTCCGGGAATAGAATATTCCTTTAAAATTGCCATGCGCTGCGTACTTATTATTTCCAATATCACTGGCATCATCATATCGTCTACGCGTGTAATCACAAATTCAAGAATGATATAAGTAAACGCCATAGGAACTGTCACCAAGAGACCTGCGATCATATTTTTTTTTATAGACCCCCTTAGCCCTCGCATAAGGTTAGACCCCTACAATCAACAAAATAACTTTCATTGCTTTATCTTACTCCTTGTCAATCTACCATAGCTTAAAATTTTCAAGGCTAGCTCGTCTATGAGTCTTTTAAAGACTGATTTTTCTAAATAAAAATACGCAGTAATTATTAGACTTAACGTCAAACTGCTATCTGGCAAGTATCGGTATTAGAGTTAATTTCCTCGTTAGATAACCTATTTTTTTCTGAAGATGATTTTGTTGGCTGTGGATAGCGAAATATTTTCCCTTCATAATTTTTGATAATTACTTCTTTTTCATTGTGTTCGATAACTGTATTTGGAAGCAATCTAACCTTGCCTCCTCCGCCGGGTGCATCGATCACATAATAAGGGACACCCATTCCAGAAGTATGACCCTGTAAATCACTTATAATATCTAGACCCTTTTGGACATTGGTTCGAAAATGATTTGTACCTGAGGCCATATCAGCTTGATATATATAATAGGGTTTCACTCTTATTCTAAGGAGTTTTTGCATAAGGGCTTTCATAACTTTAGAATCATCATTAACTCCTTTTAAAAGCACCGTCTGGCTCCCTAGTGGAATTCCTGTATCAGCCAGCATATTGCAAGCATTTTCGACTTCTGGTGTGATTTCATCCGGATGGTTGAAATGCATATTAAAATAAAGTGGGTGGTATTTTTTTAGGATATTGCAAAGTTCAGGAGTTACTCTTTGTGGAAGGGTCCCAGGAACTCTGGTTCCTATACGAATTATCTCAAGGTGATCGATGCTTCTCAATTCACTCAAAATTCGATTTAGTTCCTTATCAGGAACCAAAAGCGGGTCTCCTCCAGAAAGAATCACGTCGCGTATTTCAGGATGTGAACGAATATATTCAATTCCTTGGCGTAAGGTTTCACGTGTTACTATTCCAGGGAAACCAATTTTTCTTTTACGTGTGCAAAAACGACAGATGATCGGACATTGATTATTGACCATCAATAAAACTCGATCTGGATAACGATGGACCAACTCTGGGACAGGCATATCGCCCTCTTCATTCAACGGGTCAGAAACAAGAAGGCTTTCTTCCTCAAGAATATCGTCTAATTCATCAAGTGTAGGAACTACCTGTTTCCACATCGGATCATTCTCACTTTTTATCTGATTTAAAAAATAAGAATTAATTCGTATCGGATAAATATCAGCAACCTTTTGCAGCCTCTCTCGGTACTCAATCGAGTCTGGAAGAAATGGAAGATCTTCAACTTTCACAACACTATTACTTAGATGTTTTTGCCACTCTTGCATGATTTTCCTTTTAAGGGGAGGTTAGGGTTCAACAGGATATGTTTTTTTTAGATAATCGATAATCTCATATTCATCACTCAAAATAACTTCGCCATCAACCAGGACGGGAACCATATTTTGTCCAGATATTTGATATACCTCGGACCGTTCATGATGCGCCCAAGGCACATCCACAGTTTCGTAGTCCAAATCGAGTTGTTTTAAAACAGAGCGAACCATAGCACAATATCCGCATCCATCAATGTTATAAAGCTTCATTTGTTCTATTTTAGTTTATTACATCTAGAAAAAATTAATTATTTAGCTTTGCGCAAGGCATAAGAACTGCCTCTGACATCCCGTGTATTTTCTTTTTATCATGAGGACACAAAGTAGCTAAAATTCCAGTAAGCTGTGCTGAACCATCAATCAAAAAATAATAAGGAGTAAGCCGAACTCGCGCCTCCATTTCCAAAATAGACTCGCTAGAGTTATCCCAGTAACTTATTTTAACTCGTCTCCCTTTATGAAACTTCTGTAAAATTGACGATTGACTTGGGAAATTCGCCAAACTCTTTTCTAGAGTTTGGCGCCAGACTTCAGAGGAGACATCATGCCCAACAACGACACCCCTACTTCCCCAAGATTCTGGCGAAAAACCAGACGGTTTGATAACTAACTCCCTTTCTTTTTGAGTTAGAGGAATAAGCTCCTTCCAACTCTGAATTGGTTTACCACGAATATTGAACCCTGGAATGACTGCGTAGTTAGGAATTTCCTGAGAATCTAGTATCCAAGTATCTGGGATTAGATGAGATAGAACTTCAAAAGTTTCAAGACCTAGCTCTTTTTCCCACAACGAGATTAAAGCGGGGTGCTTAAAAAGTGCAAAAGCAAGCTTCTCCTCTAAGTATGGCTTGCAAGGTGGCGTTATTTTAACTCTACCTTTTTTGCAGCTATACATTATTAATTCAGCCTTGGGTATATTTTTTAAATCAAATAATTCAAAAAACCGATATAAAACATCTATTTTTATTTCACCGTCATCATTCTTAAAAAACAAACCCTCTTCTTTAAAAATTACCTCTTGGGGTTTTAAAGCAAATACAGGTAGCCCATTATCCCTCAATTGATGAGCTAGGTTAGACATTTCTTTCCAATAGTCTTTAGCTTCATCTGAAACTATAATAACCACCACACAGGATTTTTCTCCAGCTACAGACTCAGCCATCCTATAAAACGCGCTCGAAATACCACCATTATCATTTCCTACTATCACCTCACCTCTGGCAGAATATAGATCCATAAGGCGAGAAGTCAAACCAAAACCACCAGGGATAGAGTCCAGCTCTGTTACCGAAAAACCGTCTTCTGTCACTATTATATCAGGGCGAATAATTCCTGGTAGGTCACCACGAATACGCTTCATTCTCGAATAAGTCACTAAATCATCTGGTTTACCAGCATCTAAATATTGAGCAAACCATAAGGGTAGCTTCCCTTTTAGGCTATCCGCATAAAAACGGTTCAACGTAGTATAAAACTTGAGAAGATGAGGACCTAGGGCGCTAAAAAACTCAACTTCTTTAGTTGAAAGGTAATAGGGCTCTGGAGATATACGCCAAGTAGGAGCGTTCCCCTCACCTCTGGGTTCTTTGGAATAGAGATTCGACTTAATAAGGGAAGACTCTATTTCCAAACAAATATTTTCTGGGGCTGTAATCATTAAAAGTAACCTTTTAAATAAAACCTTAAATATCAACCATTTAAATTAACCGTATTAATGTAAAAAGCTCTTCATTAATTTTTTCAATACAGTTTACCATTTTATAAAAGTCATTCAAAATAGTTACAACAATTAATGAAATTTCCGTTAGTATAGAACAGAAGGTTTAGACATCTTAACCTAACAGGCTAGTTACGCTAATTCTTTTTAATTCGAAAATTTATTACTTTTCTAGGTATTTTCATGGAGTCTGATAAAAATCCCATAAAAAAAAATATTATTATCCCATTGTTTCCATTACCTACAACTGTATTTTACCCAAATACATCCCTACCGCTTCATATTTTTGAACCGCGGTATAGGAATATGGTAGCAGACGCCTTGAAAGGAGATAGAGAAATTGGGATGATCCTTTTAAAGTCTGGATGGGAAAATAACTACCAAGGTACTCCAAAAATTATGACTATTGGCTGTGTAGGGAGAATAGAGCACCATTCTGAACTACCGGAAGGTAAATATAATATCTTGCTTTCGGGGCTACGTCGATTTCGCATTCTTAATGAAATAGAGGGTAAACTTTATAGGCAAGCTCGAGTGGAACTTTTAGATGAAATCAATGATCAAGACTTAACAGAGGGCACTTTATCAATCAAGCAACGATTAATTAAAAATATGGGACAATATCTAAAAAACATCCCTAACGGAGAAGAAGTTGAGCAATCCTTAGGTTTGGGAAGTTGTGCCAAACTAGCAGAACTTGTTGATAGAATTGTTTATCATTTCGACCTTCCTGCAAGTAAAATGCAAGAATTTCTTGAAGAGCAAGACGTGCAGAAGCGAGCGGCCTCACTCCATTCACTAATTGAATTAAAAAACCAATTAATACAAATATAAAAAAACATGAAAAACAAAGGAATAGACTTTAG
>CAJJDL010000019.1 GCA_905182935.1 uncultured Nitrospinaceae bacterium
GGCCTGATGTTTAGCCTTAATCTATATTCTAAAGAACAGGAGCTGGCCACGCAGTGTGCGGAAATTAATGAAATTTATCAGGACTTAGGGTTGCCAAAAAACCAAAAATATAAAATTCGTGTTAGTCCAGCTTTCCCTATTGTCGGCGACCAAGAAAATATTACTTTACCCATACAAGATTAACCAAAAGTTGGTCGTATGATGATTAATCTATTAAAGGAGTACCCGCAACTATGTTTTCGGTTTGATTGCTCTTTTCCACCTTGCTTTTTAGATGAAATTCAAGAAGATGAATATCCGCTGGTGGAACGAATTTTTTATCATGGCAATCAACCGGTTCCAAATATTCAGGACTGGGAGACATCTGATCTTAATCTGGGATGCTCTGATGATAGTCCAATGGACATTGACCCACAAGGTGACTGTTTCAATTGTTTTCCATTCCATAATTTAAAACTGGGAAATATAACAGACTTTAAAGAGGTTAATGATCTTTCAATTAAAAAAATGCACACTAAATTTTTGAGTCATGCATTTGGTGCTGAGCCAAACGAACCTTGTAAGAGTTGCCCGCATTATATGGTGCGATGCTCAAGTGGATGTTTTGCCTACAATTTCGCTTGATATAGGTAGTTTATTATTTAAATTGGAGATATGCCATATATGCAGAAAGCAATTTTTGGAGCAGGTTGTTTTTGGGGAGTAGAGCTTACATTTAGTAAAATAGAAGGGGTTGGGTCGACGGCGGTTGGTTATTGCGGTGGTAAGGTACCTGACCCAACTTATGAAATTGTGTGCACAGGTCAATCGGACCATGCCGAGGTAGTATTAGTTGAGTTCGACCCCGAAAAAGTATCCTTTGATAAATTGCTTGACGCATTTTGGTCGCTTCACGACCCAACCACTCTTAATCGTCAAGGCCCCGATATTGGTACGCAATACCGATCGGTAATATTTTTTCAAGATGAAGAACAAGCTACTTTATCAAAGACATCAAAGGATAATTTACAAATGTCTGGTAAATATAAAACTGATATTGTTACGGAAATTGTTCCTACAGAACAGTTTTATCGGGCAGAAGAATATCACCAGAAATACCTAGAGGCTCGAGGGTTGGGGGGCTGCAACAGTTGATACTATCGATTATAGGAAGGGAAGGGATAAAAACCTTATTCACTGTTTACTAGGTATCCATCCAGACATAGCACAACGTTGAGCGACAATGGGGGAGAAACTTGGTAGATCATTGGAAATAGCAGTCATAAACTCATTGGCCAAAGTGTGATCTTCAAAACATTCGTAAGCATCGTCAAGAAAACCTCCTCTTAATAGAGGGTGTTCAAGGAATTCCCGGCCGGGACCCGATTGGATCTCAAGAGGTTTTTCAGAAACTATTATTTTTTCCATACCTAATTCTTCAAGCCAGCTTTTAGCTTGATTTGAAGAAGGTCTTTCCTCAATATATTCAGCTAGGGCTTTTTGTTCTTTAATTAGTCCCTTGGTTTGCATCTCATTGTCTATTCGCTTCCATAAAGAATCAAAAGTCCCAAGAGAAGGGAAAGTAAGAACAATCTGCCCACCTGGTTTAAGAAATTGTACGAGTTGTTGTAGTGCTTCATATCTATTTGGGCGAAAAAACATAAAGGATAAGTTTCCGGTAATGCGATCAAATTTAGGTAGAGTAGGGGGCAAGTTTTTCATATCACCTACTTCAAACTGGAGCCAAGGTAGGTGTCTGTTTAAAATGGACCTTGCCCTTAATACCTGACTGTGGTGTATATCTATCGCAAGAACTTTACCATTTGAGCCAACTTGTTCAGCTAAATTAAAAGCTGGAATTCCTCCACCTGAAGCAATATCCAGTATTGTGGCTCCAGGAAAAATGTCTAAATGCTCAAGTAAAACTTCCGCAAAGGGAGTAGACCAGGGATCATTTTTTGGAAGTGGCCACGAAGAGCTCATAATTTTTTCCTTAATTTAATGGATAGTTGGGTAATAAAGTATTTTCGTCTATATAAGCTAAGTTACTTACTTTATTTGAGATATTAAATTTCTCTAAGATTAGCTCTATGGAGTAAGGTCCTGGATAAACCAGCTTGGTCAAAAATAATGACTTTGGAAGCTGCATATATTAAGTCTATTTTTTCCAAGTGGTAGCTTAGAATAAATCTTTTATTAAACATACATCGTGAAAGTTTCCTCCCTTAAAAATTTGATCGCGTAAGCCAGTAAAAAGGTTTAAATTTTATTTTAAAAAATTCCCTATGATCCGATAGCATCGTTACAAAAAGTGGTGTTAAATCTTGCATTAAAATGTTTTTAAGTCGGTTGCTTTGGATTTTAGGTGGTTTACTAAATGAGAAAATATTAGATCGACCCACTTGGAATATTGCAGTGCGGAAGGGTGAACACCATCCTCGGAAAACATTCCAGTTTGAGAGCACAGATTTTGGGACAATGGATAAATGTCAACCAGAATTAATTTTTCTAACTTGGCTTCAGTTTTTAAAATGTTATTTAACCGGGTAATCCCATTAGTCGCACTTTTCCCATAACCCCATTCTTTTTTCTGAGGAGAACAAGAAAAATCAGGGATGGTGACTAATATCAAATTTTCGGAGATTGGCAGGTTTGGTTTTATTCCATTGATTAAATCCTTAATCCGTAATTTAAATTTGAGAGTACTAATTCCTTCTCGTATCCAATCATTTACTCCAATAAGTAATGTTATAAAATCTGGATTTAATTTTTTTAATTGAGGTAGTATTTCATTTTTAATTTGTTGTGATGTGGCACCTCTGATTCCCATAGTTTTTATAAGATCGATTCCGATTCCAGCTGATTTTAATTTTCGAGTTAGCTGAGAAGGCCAGGAATTTTTTTTATCTATACCAGTGGCGACTGTATAAGAATCTCCAATAGCAATGTATCTGAGTGGTTTAGCATATGCAAAGGATGTAACTAAAATTAGCTGTGCTAGAAAAGTTGATAAAATTGTCAAGCTAAACATAATGGGTTTTCTACCTAGAAGCTTACAAGATATATGTAAAAAATAAATTTAGGCTGAACAACTAAGCTGCATTTCAATAGATGATGCAGGTGTTTCAGCGGAATAGTGTTCTGGATTTATTCCATATTGGGTAAACAATTCAGGACGATCACTGTATGGATCTTCAAGAAGAATACGCAGTCGCTCTACCTCTGAAAAGTCAGCCTCTTTCATTGCTTTATCGGTAGCGTTCTTCAGTAAATAATTTCTCAAAATAAACTTTGGGTTAATCATGTCCATTTTTTCTTTCCTGACATTGAGATCCGGGTCCTCGCGTTCAATCAAGCGAATATACATTGATATCCAACTATCAAGAGTTTGAGGGTCTTTAAAGTTTTTTCGAAATGTTTCTGGGAAATTATTTGGCAGCTTAGAAAGGTGGCGAAAAAATAGGCAGCAATCTACTTGGCTGGTATAAAGTAGCTGAAATAAATTATTGACCAATTCTTTAAACTCTGCATCATGAATATCCAAACCAAGCTTCTTTCCCATAAGTGCACGGTAGTCATCATTATATATTTTTTGATAATTAGCTAATTCTTCAGCAATCAACTGTGAGTCTACTAAGTGGCCCAGAGTCTCTCCAAATTTAGATAAATTCCAGTAGCCAATTTCAGGTTGTTTCCCATAAGTATAGCGACCATTTGGGTCAGAATGATTTGGAGTGAAATTGGGGTTAAAGCGATCCATGAATCCAAAGGGTCCATAATCAAAAGTTGTACCCGTAATTGTCATATTATCGGTGTTCATTACCCCATGGATAAATCCATTAGCTTGCCATAATGCGATCAATTTGGCAGTTCGTTTTACAACATGCCGCAGAAGAAGTTGTACTTTGTCCGACTCATTTTGGATTGTTGGATAATGGCGTTTGATGATGTAATTTAGTAACTCAGTTACTTTATTAGATTTTTTGGTAAAGTGTAATAACTGAAAACTGCCAAACCTGATATGTGAGTCGCTTAATCTAACTAGGATAGCTCCTGGTTCGGGAGTTTCTCTGTGAACTAGTTCACCTGTCCCTATCACTGCAAGAGATCTTGTGGTTGGAATGCCGAGTCCATGAACCGCTTCACCCCCAAGATATTCTCTTATTGAAGCTCGAAGGGTGGCACGTCCATCAAATCCACGAGAGAAGCGGGTGGGCCCGCAACCTTTTAAATGTATATCCAGAGTATTATTGTATTGATCTTTTATTTCACCCAGTAGCAGTCCTCTCCCATCACCAAGCCTTGGATTATATGACCCGAATTGATGCCCAGAGTAGGCCATGGCAAGTGGTCTGGAATTTGGTAAAAGACGATTTCCTGAAAAGTATTCGAGGAATTCATTTTTTTTTACTTCAGCAATATCCAATCCGATCAGTTTTATCGCGGCAGGATTAGAATCAATAAGATAAGGGCTTGACACTGGTTCAGGTAGTTTTTCTTGAAGAAAATCAGCACCTAGTTTAACGAAAGAATTTGATATTTCTAGATTTTCTAATTTTTTCATAGAGGGTAAGTTGTTTTTCAGTAAAGTTTGATTGGAATTACTCTTTTAAGATGGTTTGGATGATGAAAGGTTTCCTGAATATTAGGGTAAAAGTAATGTTTGTTAATATTTTCCTCGAATATGCTGGATAATTTTTTCATTATAGAAAATACTCAGTTTCTCATGTAATGACTCAGAAAGACTTGGTAAATTACTAGCGGCTGCATTATCAGGAACCTGAAGAGGAGATTTAGACCCAGGTATCACAACAGTTACGGCGTCAAAATCTAAAATCCATCTTAAGGCCATTTGGGCAAGAGTCATTCCCTCAGGGACCATTTTTTTTAGTTCTTGAACAAGGTCTAATCCAATATTAAATGGAATACCAGCAAAAGTTTCTCCAACATTAAAGCATTGACCATCATTGTTAAAACGGCGGTGATCATTTTCTGGGAATGAAATATTTGGATTTAATTGTCCTCCGAGTAAACCTGATGCTAGAGGTAAGCGTACGATTAATGATACGCCTTTAATTTTAGCTTGTTCGAATAGTTCGGTGATTGGTTTTTGGCGAAATATATTAAATATGATTTGGAGGGAGGCCAACCCTTCCTGTTTGAGACAAGTTTGTGCCTCGGAAATAGATTCAACACTGGCTCCGAATTGTTTGATTTTTCCTTCTTGTCGAAGTATTCGAAGCCATTCAAACACTTCTCCAGATTCCATTAATTCTGTGGGAATACAATGAAGTTGCGTTAAGTCTAGGGCTTCAATATTTAGACGCTTTAAAGAATTTTCTGTAAAACGTCGAAAATTTTCTAATGTGTAATTTTTAGAGTTTCCAGGATCTGGGAATCGACCAAGTTTTGTGGCGATAAATGCACTTGGAGCTAGTGGCTTTAAATACTTGTAGAGTAGTTCCTCAGACCGTCCTTTGCCATATACATCGGCAGTGTCATAAAAGTTAATACCATTTTGCACGGCAGTTTCCAATACTTTTTGAGCTGTATGGTCATCGACGTCTCCCCAGTCTGCCCCTAATTGCCAACACCCAAGACCAATTTCTGATACGCTAGATCCAGCTTTACCAAATTTTCTAAAATTCATTAAAATTCTCCAGGCGGTATATTCTGATTTTTTTTATAAAGTTAAAATCGTTAGTAATTATTTTAAATTTGATTGGAGTATATTTATGTCAAAGAATAGGAAGCGTTATTATAATGGATAGTTTGTTAAATGAGTGATTTAAAAAATATTTTTCAATACCATAATAGCTCGAAGCATGGTCACTACTCATTTGCCCCTGGCCCAGGATATTTAGACTGGGATTCTCAACCAGACCCTTTTCGAAAATATAAAGGAGCAGATGTTATTGACTTAAAGAAAATTTCGCAGGCAGAAAGGCCATTTTTTTCCGAAGCATTAAAAGGTTCCTCGTTTGACCCATCACAAATGAACTTTGATTCTCTTTCACAATTATTTTATGACAGTCTAGCTATCTCTGCATGGAAGAGTTATCAGGGAGCTAAGTGGGCATTAAGAGTCAACCCATCAAGTGGTAACCTACATCCAACAGAATCGTATCTAATTTCTGGCCCTATAAGAGGTGTTACAAGCTCCTCTATAATCTCTCATTACTCTCCTTTAAGTCATAGCTTAGAAATTAGAGCTAATCTTCCAGAAGAGATATGGAATAAAATGGTAGAAGGGTTGCCTGATGATACGGTATTTATAGGATTAAGTTCCATTTACTGGCGTGAAGCTTGGAAATATGGGCTGAGAGCATTTCGTTATTGTCATCATGATTTGGGTCATGTACTGGCAGCAATAAATTTTTCCTGTGCTTGTTTGGGTTGGCGCGCTAAATTAGTGAGCTACCTTTCGACCAAGGATTTGAAATGTATTCTTGGATTAGCGCAAACGAATGAGAATGAAATAGAAATACCAGATTGTCTCTTAGCTATTATTCCTAATCAAGACCTATCAAATATTAATATTGATGAACCAATCATAGCGGATGATTTTTTAAAATTAACCTGGCATGGGACACCTAATATTCTAAGTAGTGACCATGTTGAGTGGACAGGTATAAATAAGGTTTCAGAAAGTTGTGAGAAACCCTTTACTGAAAACCCTATAAACTTAGACTTGAGCTTAGCCGATTTACCCAATCTTCTAGATAACGATACATTTCCTCTACAAAAAGCCATTCATCAACGAAGAAGTGCAGTGTCAATGGATAGACAAACAAGAATCGATAGGAGCATATTTTATCAATTCTTAATCAAAACCACTCCGGAACTTAACCCTATACCATTTCAATCTTTTTCTTATGAATCACAAGTACATTTGGGATTGTTCGTGCATCGTGTGAACGATTTACCAGCGGGTTTATATTTTTTAATAAGGAATAAGAATCATTTAGCTGATATAAGGAAAAAGTTTAAGAAAGAATTTTTATGGGTAAAGCCAGAAGCTTGTCCAGAAAAACTAGGTTTATTTTTACTTGAAGAGGGAGGTTATCAGAGTATCTCTAAGTCAGTCTCTTGTGGGCAGGATATAGCTGGGGATGGGTGTTTTAGTTTGGGGATGATAAGTGCTTTTGAAAAACCTTTAAAGCAATATGGTTCTTGGTTTTATCCAAGGTTATTTTGGGAATGTGGGGCTATTGGGCAAGTATTATATTTACAGGCAGAAGTTAGCGGGATTCGCAGCACTGGTATCGGATGTTTCTTTGATGACTCGGTTCATGATATTTTTGGCATCAATGATATGAGTTATCAAACTCTTTATCACTTTACTGTAGGTGGCCCAGTTGAAGATAAAAGACTTACCACTCTGCCACCTTATTGATAATTTTTCCAAAAAATAAAGTACTTCCTAAATTAAGAAAAATAAAACTGGCCTTGTACATATAAGAAAAACTTATTAAGTGAAATTTTCTACTTGTGCGGGATTTCTTAAGTATAAAA
>CAJJDL010000020.1 GCA_905182935.1 uncultured Nitrospinaceae bacterium
GATGATTGTAGCGCTCGACTACTAGAATGTTCCCAGAAGTCGCTACCATAATATCGTATGGTTCATTCAATTCTCCTTGAGCTTCTCCACATGACCCAAAGTTTTGTTGATGATTTCCCTCTGAATCAAATTTTTGGACTCGATGATTCCAACTGTCGGCTACGTAGATACTCCCGTTCTTATCTATTGTTATGCCTTTTGGATAATGAAATTGTCCATTTCCCTTCCCTTTTTCACCAAAGCTTTTCAGTAGTCTGTCGTCGTCGTAAATTTGGATACGGTGGTTAAAGTCGTCTGAAATAACTAGGTGTCCTTGAGGAGTGAAGGCAAAACCTGAAGGGGGCGAAAGATTTTTTAGCTCATCATTGTCAGATCGAAACGAATTTATAAAAGACATCGATAGCATGGATTCGGCTATTGGTTCTTTATTGGTCACGGTAGGTTTTTATAGGATTGGAAAGTAGTTTGGAATATTGATTGGCTATGCATATCTAATATGCATTTAATCACAAACCGAAATCGATAACAATAGGCCTCTCAAATGTCAGTGATTATTTTACAGAGTCAGAATTTTATAATCAGGTGGTCAATTTTTTCATCAGCTACAGTACGGGATTTTTGTATAGAAAAGCGACGAATGAGCATTGGTATAAGCATTTTAAATACATCAATTTTGCTTTTAAATAAAACGACACCTTGCCCGCGGTATGTGAAATACTTAATGTCATTTAGCTGGTGAGTTAGGATAGTCCAAAGGTATTTAAAATACAATTTTAGAGAATAATTACGAATAAGCACAAAAATATCATTTCGTTTGCAAAGATAAATATAACGATCACTATAAAGTCCGACGGTAGCCGTTCCAATGTGGTAAACCTTGGCCTTGGGAAGATAGACACATTTAAAGCCTTGCAATTGGCCACGCATATTTATGTCTACGTCTTCAGCAAATATAAAAAAGTCTTCGTCAAAAACCCCCACTTTTTCGAAAAAATTACGTCGATAGATTCCTGCGCCAGCGCAGGCTCCAAAGACATAATCTTCTTCTTCATATTGACCGGTATCTTTTTCTCCTTGCCCTCGACCACCGCCGGCTGACCAAGCATGAAATAGGTCTCCAGTATTGTAGAAGACATCGCGTTGGTCTAGAAACATCATTTTTGTAGTGCCCATTCCACATTCAGGGTGTCGTTCCATGCCTTCGTATAGCTTGGTTAACCAGTTTGATTCGACCTCAATATCATTGTTAAGGAGGATAATATACTCCCCCTTTGCAGCCTTAATTCCTTGATTGCATGCAACTGCGAACCCCATATTTTCTGGATTTTTAATTAGGCGGACTAGTGGATAATTTTTCTCAATCATTTCGAGTGAACCATCGACGGACCCATTGTCGATAACGATAACCTCGTAACTATAGAAGTCGGATTGATTGAGGGAGTCTAGGCACATGCCAATAAACTTCATCCCATTCCAGTTTGGTATAATAACGCTGACTTTCAAGGATAAATTCCTTCTATAATTGTATTATAAAAAATAAGTTACACTTTCGCTTTATCGGGTAAGTCGATGAAATTCTAAATCACCAAAGTATCTGATATTGATATAGTTTAGTTTTTTTCAAGTAGTTTTTTTGCTTCTCCATGACCAGAGGCTAATGCCAGGCAGTTGAGCAGGGATTGCTCCCTTTTGTGGCCAGAACTCAATCGGCCCAATCGAAACCAAGCATTGGCTTGAATATGTGTGTAGTTTTTTTGATTAGAAGCCACTTGCTGAAATTTTTCAATGGCTGAGTTTAAATGCCCTGCACGCTCGAACGCTGATGCTAGAGAATAGCGTAGAAGCCCATTATCTGGCGTAGTTTTCAAGAACTCGTTTATTGTTTCATGTTCAGGCCTATATTGGTTTTCTAGAGTTGCCAACTTTGTTACTAAGAAAGTTTGCACCCATTCTCGATCTTTTCTTAATTCAATTATGCTAAGTTCCTCATATAGAGCTTTCAGTCTAGAAGCATCTTGTAACTGACTCAAGGCTTGTATTGTCCATTCCCAGCAATCAATTCTTTCTGGAAACTCTGCTCTTACAGATTCTAGCAAATCTTTGGTTTTCTTGTAGTTTTTCTCTTCAAGGTTAATTTTTGCCAATAAATAGGTAACTTCAGTATTACTTCCAAAACGTTTAATTTCCTGTTTAACGAGTTTTTTGGCCTCATTCAGACGATTTTGCTGGATTCGTTGTAATGCTAGCCAAAGCCTGTTTTTAGGAAGAGAGGGAGCTAATTCGAGGGTTTTCTCGTAACAGTAAGCAGCGTCATTATGTTTTTTAAGTAATGCGTAACTTTCTCCCATGAAAGCCCAGCCACCTATATCTTGCGGATTTAAGCGTAGTAGCTTTCTACACTGTGATATAGCTGTATTTATTCGTCCTTTTTCAAAATCTTCACGGTTAATGTCTGGGGCATGTCGTTTTTTTTCTGTCAGTAATTCCATGATCTTCATTTTTTCTAAAAAGGAAAGACTTATTGGATCAGTTGGGACAGAGGTTATTGCTTCCAATCGATAGACCGGGAAACGAACTAGAACCACCTTAATTAAGCTGTAGCGTAGGCCGGTTACCTGTTCGAGTATATTAATGTCGAGGTCTTGAAAAGTTTTGATTAAATAAACGGGTCTGTGTTCTAAAAGTCCACCGATTACCGAATCAAAAAAACCTTCAAGAGAGGGGCTATCCCAGGGGCCAATCGAGTAATGTAGGTAGTTGTCAGAGGCAGGGAGCTCTGTTAGGTGATAGATTTGAGAAAATGTTCCCCAAACATAAATACGTTCGTTAGATTCACCACGCATGCGTATTAGTCGCTTCAACTGCTTACTGAGATAAGGTAAGTAGAGGTACTGGTCGAACTTTTCGTAGCGGACAAGAGTACTGGGGGCAAGTGGAAGTAAGTAATAAGGCGCGAGTGATTCTAGATTCCAAGCGATAGAGACAACAAGTATTGATAGCCAAAGCCATGTAATATAATTGGTTGAACTTAAAATCAAATCTATTCCTAGCCCGGAGCCAATAGATAATAGGGCAATCCATGGTAAGTAATGATAGCGCGAAAAAGTTCGCTGCAGGATCATCATTGCGATCGTAACTCCGGTAAAGGCAAGGTAAAATAACTGATTGCTAGAAATGATGGTGATAACTAGAGCGGGAAGACCAGCAACCCAAACTGGGAGCGTTTGTTTGATGATTAGGCAAACTTCCTGCATGATACTGCAGTACATTTTTTTGGTTTTTACAAGGCGTAAAGTAGTGGCTAAGCGAGTCTTATTTTGTTGTCGTGAAGCTGTATCCAGATATCCAAGGTGCCAATCAGTTAGGACTGATATCAACGTGGGAATCGCTGCCCCCAGTCCCATAATCAGAGCAGGTTTAATGCCGTAGGAGATCGCTGCTGGTAACATCATCGCGGGAACAAAGATTAAAGTGGTAACTTTTGCCAAAGATGCTAGTCCAAAACATACTCCTGCAAGAAAAATCATTTCAGGACCGGACTCTAAAAGTGCTAGTCCGGAAAGAATAAAAGGTATATAGAACTGTTCGAAGTTAAAGGAACCTGCTACAAGATCTGGACTAGTTCCATAAAATGCATAAAGCAGACCTGCAACAAGCGAAGCCATTGTGTTTTGTGTGTATGACCATGTAACGTAATATACGGCTCCTGCAGATAATATATGGAAAATCGTTTGTAACTGGCGTAAACGTTGAGTGCCATTTTTTGGATCAGCATAAATTGCATCTAGGAGGGGCATTTTCCAGAACGGGTTTCCAATGAGCTGGATATCTTTTTTCCATTTAAAACCGCGCTGAGCAAATCGACTTCGGTATGTGTAGATTGCAAAGTCATCATCCAATGGAAAATTTTTAAAAGGTAAACGGGAAACAAGTCCGAGGATTATAATCGCAAAGGGGAATAAAAATGTATGATACTCCATAAGATTTCTCTTAAACTAGATGGTCCAATTTTATTAAAAGTTTCTAAAACTAGATTTATTAAGCCACGGTTGTTTAAAGTCCTTTTCTATAGGTATTTTTTTACCTATTTAGTTGGGTAAAGTTAGCTGAACTTTTGAAAGTAAAGGATTTGCTTATGGGAGGTTTTGAATGTGCAGTACCTCTCAAATATTATCGGTTATTTTATCGAATTAAGTTATATTTAGAAGGATTTTTCTGTTTTTTTACATTTATTAGAACAACATGATTTTAGTTGGCTTTTTAAAGAAAATGAGGCTGTGTTGCGAATAGAAATTCAAGGAGGTTTAAATGGTTTTAGCAGATTTACGAAAGAAATACGATGAGCAAAATAAGCGGGTAAAACGGCTAAGGGGGTATCTTTGAAGTAGATAATAAATTAAAAGAAATCGAAAATTTAGATCTAGAAGCCTCTAAGCCAGATTTTTGGAGTGATAATGCGTCTGCTCAAAAAATTCTCCAAAAAAGGGCTGTTTGTCAACGAGCTATCAAGCTATGGCAAGACCTTCATGAAGAA
>CAJJDL010000021.1 GCA_905182935.1 uncultured Nitrospinaceae bacterium
TCTTTAATAGTTTTTATTTTCAATAAACGGTATTGGTTTACAAGAGGTTTCCTATATATGGACGATATTTCGGATGGATTGAATGCTCGATCTGGAATGTCTGAAAAGTATTTATTTGCAACACCAAGTAAACTCTCCATTGGCTTGTTAGAAATCAAAGCAAGCTTCATGTTAGAAGCCATATAATATTTTTTATAAAATTCTAATAAAGCGGACCTATTATCTCCCGACAATGTGTTCTGATTGCCAGTACCAAATTTAGTTAAGGGATGACCCTTTTCTGATATTTGCTGGCTAATAAAATTACCCCTCCAGCCATCATTAAGTTTATTTTTTTCATGCTCATTATTTACTGCCTTTACTTCCCTTTCTGCATATTTTTTATCAAATAAAGGCGATTTAAAGAAATCACTGAATCGGTCTAAGGCCTTTTCGAAACCAACATGACTGACTTGAAAAAAATAGTTAGTAATTCCACCACCGGTATAAGCATTACTTGCACCTGAGTGTTCATCCAAAAATTTTTTATATGAACCTACTTCAGGATATTTTTTTGTACCCAAAAACAACATGTGCTCCAAGTAATGTGCTAAACCTTGTTTTTCTATAGGGTCTGACAAGTGACCCACGCCAACTGATAACGCTGCGGCACTTCGATGAACATCAGGGTCAGAAATAATAAGTATATCGAGCCCATTAACCAGTGAAAAAGTTTTTGTCTCTCGCTTATCACCCTTTACAGCTTCAGAGGAGGAAACTAAAACCAAAATAAATAAAACAGCAAATAACGATACGTATATTTTTTTTAAATTTTGGATCACAAAACCTCCATAAATCATTAATTAAAAGTGAACACTAACAGCTACATTATAACGAGGTATAACTATTTATTATGTTAATTTTTATTAATTAATCATTTAATTAAAAAAATATAAATACATTTTTATCTATCTACACTAAAATTATCTTTACTCACTATTACTAAGTGATATTAAAAGAATCCCAAAAAATATCAGAAAACCCGCCAAGATACGCTGTCTTCCAAAAGGCTCTTTTAATTTCCAGCATCCCCAATAAACAACCATCAAGACACTAATTTGGCGAAGCGAGACGACCGCACTCAATTGTTCAAATTGTAAAACAAAACAAATCAAACCATAAGAAATAAAAGTAGCAATACCAGCAAATAAAGCCTTAAGCCAGTCATCGCTCCAGTTTTTTAAAATTTCATCACGAGAGAATTTATTAAATACAAAAATATTGCATAATGTAAAACCAATAGCTGCTTCTAGAAAAAAGAATGTTATCCCATTTGTAAACGGTTGATCAGGAAAATAAAATAAAAATTTATCCATAGCCATTTTATCAACTAAGCTATAGCTAACGACTAAACCCAACGTAATAAATGCCCACCGCAGATTCTTATGCCATAAAGCTTTAAATAGTCTCTTGAAACCTTGTACTAGCTTGCCTTCAAAGTGAAGGATATAAATTGCTGTGACAATGAGCCCTATTGCCACATAAATGACTTGATTTAATTTTTCATCTAAAAAAATCCATGCAAGAAGTGGGACGAAAGCTGGGGCAGAACGTGCAATTGGATAAACATAAGAAATATCCTCAGTACTATAAGCTCTCGATAAACTCAGAATATACAAACCGTGTAAAACACCAGAAAACAAAGCCCAAGTATATAATTCTTGACCTATATAAAAAGGGAAACCATTATATAAAAAATAAGCCACCGCTAAAATAAGAACCCAAACACCTTTAAGGGCAGAAAAACATTGAGAGTTTTTGCTTGTTTGAGTAAGAATGTTCCAAGAGGAATGAAATAAACTAGAAAGCAAAATAAGAATAATATTATTAGAAAACAATTTTATATCTCCAAAATTACTAGTCTAAAAAAAATTACAACAATAATTAAATTATTTTAAACATGCTAAACAAGTTTGCCTTTATTTCTTATCCAGTTTCCAACCTTAATAAATCTATTATATTTTATAGAGACGTCATTGGGTTAAAGTTGCTAATAAGTAATGACACATGGGCCGAGTTTAACGTTGACGGGCAAAGGCTGGCAATTCATAAAAAAAACGATAAAAAAAGTACAGAAGTCCACTCTGGAGCCACTATTTTTTTTGAAGCTAATCCCATCGAAAACGTAGTTGAAGCTTTAAAGCTCAAAGGGATAAAATTTCATGGCGAAATCGATACCTACCCATATGGCAAGTTAATTATTTTTCAAGACCTTGACAAGAATTCTTTGGGTTTATATGAACCTCCAAAAAAATAATAAATGATCCACGAATACATTAAGCCATAAGGATAAATTAATATATTATTCTTCCAGAATAAATTAATATTTATAAATAAAAATAATAAAAATTAACCCTTCAGATAATGACCTTGTCTGAGAAAAACAGATACTGTAATATTAAATAATGGCTAATCTTTTAACACATTTCAATGAAGAAGGTCGCGCAAGAATGGTTGATGTCGGTGGTAAAACCATATCCGAACGTGTGGCTATAGCGTCAGGTCAAGTATATTTAAAATCTGAAACAATGCACCTGATTAAGGAAGGTAATATTAAAAAAGGAGATGTTCTAGCCGTTGCTCAAGTTGCTGGAATCATGGGAGCAAAAAAGACTTCAGATATAATTCCCATGTGCCATCCTCTGCTCCTTACCAACGTAGATATTGCATTTACCGAAATAATTAAGCCCGATCCAAAAACTGGTTTATGCTGTATTCATATTAATGCGACCGTTAAGGTAACGGGACAAACTGGTGTTGAAATGGAAGCATTAACTGCTGTTACAATAGCAGCACTCACAATTTACGATATGTGTAAAGCTGTCGACAGAGAAATGTTTTTCACAAATATAGGATTAATACAAAAATCTGGCGGGAAATCCGGCACTTTTAAAAAAGAACAAATTGGGACTGAGTTCTCTTAATATAGACTTATGATTACTGTAAAATATTTTGCAACTCTACGATCATTGGCTGGAAAAGATGAAGACCAATTTAGCATGGGAAGTGAAACGACCCTTGTGAACTTGAGTCATGAAATTTCAAAAACGATTCCCAAGATCGGTGAAATGATATTAGGAAAGAAGGTTATGGTATCTGTTAACTTAAATGTTATCTCACTTGATGCAATAATAAAAGATGGCGATGAAATTGCTATACTTCCTCCATTTTCAGGTGGGATTTGAAAGGAAAATATAATGAGCACAACGATAGATTCAAACATCAGGATTCAACAAGAAAATTTTAATGTAACCGATGAAATTGAAGCCATTAAAAATGCATCTAAAAATATTGGTGGAATCACAACTTTTTTGGGTACAGGGCGAGAATTATCGAAGGGAGAAAACATCTCCAAGCTAAATTTCGAGCATTACCCGAAAATGGCTGAAAAAAAATTAGCGGAAATAAGATTACAAGCAATTAAAGAATATGGAATCATTGAGATGATTATTATTCACCGCATAGGAGAAATCGATATAGGTGAAAATATTGTCCTCATTGTCGCAGCGAGCGAACACCGAAAAGAAACATTTAAAGCATGTGAATGGGCAATCGCGGAACTAAAACGCACTACACCAATTTGGAAAAGAGAAACTACCTCAACAGGTGAAGTTTGGGTTCAAGACACACCATAAGCACCTCTAGTATTCTATTTCAATTAAAAAAAATATGGCTGCATCCACAGGCAGGAACACTCTCGTTCTAACCATTAATCAACGCCTCGCAAGAAATCTCCTTTTTAAACACAGTGAAGATCAAAAAAAATCTGGACAAAAGGTTTGGGAAACTCCTCAAATATTTGAACTCAGAACGTGGCTTAAATCAAATTGGTTAAACTCCAACCCCGACCACTTTATACTATCTGAAATCCAATCTATAAAAATATGGGAATCAATAATAAAAAATTCCTTACTAAGTGCGCATGCAAAAACCATGGATATAGAATTAAACTCTAACCTTTTGAATCTATATTCAGCAGCTCAGCAAGCATCCGAAGCGTATAAAACTATAAGGGAATACAGACTAAAGATGGCTTTAGACCCTCTTCTACTAAATGTAGAAAACAAACTATTCCTTAAATGGAGTGATGAATATGACGCTATTATTTTAAAAATTAAAGCGATCGACCAAGTTCATCTTTTAGACGATGTAAGAAAGAGGATGAATGAAAAACTTATAAAAATTCCTAACATAATAAAGCTAAATGGTTTTGAAGAAATTACTCCTCAACTTGCTATTTGGCTAGAGTTTCTTAAAGAGAACCAGACAAAAATATTCATAAATTCTTATTCTAAAATTAACCCGCCTTGGTCAAGCAGCATCAATATTAAAAATAAAAATATAAAAATTCATACATTTTTAGACTTAAAAAACGAATCTCGTATCTGCGCAAACTGGGTTCGTGAAATTTATAGCAAAGGCCAAAGTATAGGCATAATTGTCCCAGAAATTGGTAAGTATCGACAGGTATTACACAAAGAATTAATTACCAACCTAACGCCTCAATCAATTTTCCCATGGGAACAAAGTGAAACTCCATTTGATATATCAACTGGCACGCCCCTATCAAATGAGGGAATGGTTCAGATAGCTTTGGATATTATATCAGTGTCAATAAATGTACTACCGATTGATATAGTCTTAAATATCATAAATAATTCTTATATAACGGCTGGTCGTACTAGTTTAATAAATAGAACTACACTAGAAACGAACCTTAAAAAAGAAAATTTGCGTACCATTGACCTTGAAACTATTGAACCGATCAACAAGATTAAAATATGGCCAGAATTAAGGGAATTGACAAAACAGCTATTAAAACTATCAAAAATAAAAGATATTCAATTACCCAGTTTTTGGGCTAATATTTTTTCGCAGCTTTTAAGAAATCTAGGCTGGCCAGTAGACAAAGTAAAAAATTTTTCTAGTAGAGAAATACAATGCTTAGATACATGGAACGAGTGTTTAGATGAGTTTGCATCACTAGATTCATTCATTGGGAAAATTTCGCGTGCTGACAGCGCAAAAGAACTAAAACAGATTACTTCGAAAAGATTATTCCAGATTAAAACCAAAGAACAACCAATCCAAGTTCTTGGTTTAAAGGATTCCATTGGAATAACATTTGATAATATTTGGGTAATGGGTTGCCATTCAGATTGTATACCAGCAAAGCCAAATCCAAATCCATTTATACCAATACATCTACAAAAAAAACATCGACTACCTCATTGTGACTCTACATATGAAACGCAATATGCAGAACAAGCATTAAGTCGACTTGTAGGATCGTCCAACAATATAATTTTTAGCTACCCAGAGTGGGAAAAAGAATATAACAAACAAATAAGTTCATTATTAAATTATCTCCCTATATCGATCACGGAACCTAAGTATACAAAATCATTTAGAGTCAGAGACCTTATCAAACCATTGGACAACATAGAATCATGGCATGATAAATTAAGTATTCTTCCATCTCCAGATGAAATAATATCCTTTAAAAATAATGGCCTTCAAGCTGGATACAAAGTCCTAAAGAATCAAGCCGACTGTCCATTCAAAGCATTTGCCGCTCATCGTTTGCATTTAGATACGCATAGTCAGCAAAACTTCGTAGATTATGACGCTCGCGATAGAGGAATTTTAATACATCGAGTACTCCAACTATTCTGGGAGAAATATAAATCACGCGATGCATTAGAAAAATTAAAGTCTTCAGATTCTCTAATAAATGAATTGGAGCGTATGACTAAAGAAACAATCAAAACCTTAAATAATTGTCTAGCAAAGCAACCAAGATTTTTAAATATGGAAATAGATCGTAACGTTAGCTTATTAACAGATTGGATGGATCAAGAACTACTACGATCAGATTTCACCGTTCAATATACAGAAAAAAAAGAAACTATTACTATTAACAATTTAAAACTAAACTTAAGGGTCGACAGAATCGATATGGATAACGATAAAAAATCTATCCTCATTGATTATAAAACTGGTTTTTTAAACACAAATGAATGGTTCACAAACCGTATTCAAGACCCACAACTCCCTTTATACAGCACAATATTATCACCTGATGGAATTGCATTTGCCCATATTTCAAAGGGTTCTCTTGGGTGGAGTTCGGTTTATAACCAAAAAATTAAAAGCCCATTTTCACCAAATGCAAATGTAAAAATACATTTAAATATACCAGAGATTACCGGGTGGCCTGAATGGGGAAGTTTGTTGAGTTTTTGGAAGAAACAGTTAAATGAGTTAGCAGGTGAGTTCAGCCAAGGAAAGCTATTTATAAACCCCATTAAACAGGATATGACCTGTAGAAACTGTGGATACAAAATGCTGTGTCGAATCGGTGACAATAATTCTGATGATTGTGATTTGGAGAATATAGAGTGACCTCAATCATAGATGAAAAACAAAGAATCGAAGCACTTAATCCAAATGAATCATTTATGGTTCAAGCACCAGCAGGTTCTGGAAAAACTGAAATACTCATCCAAAGATACTTAACTCTATTAGGAGGGGTGGAAAATCCACAGCAGATTATAAGCATGACATTTACCCGCAAAGCTGCAGGAGAAATGAAAAAAAGAATTCTCGCTGCATTACAACGGGGTTTAAATAATACTCCACCCGAATCAACACACGAGCATCAAACTTGGAAACTCGCTCGTTTAGCGTTAAAAAGAGATAAAAATCAAAAATGGCGTCTCCTGGATAACCCAAACCAATTTCAAATTCTTACCATCGACTCTTTCTGTGCAGGGATTACTAAGCAAATGCCTATCCTTTCATTAATGGGTGGACCAATTGATGTAGTGCAAAACCCAGATAATCTTTACAGAGAAACTGCAAAACGGTTGCTCTCAAAGGTTGAAAGCAATGATGAGACAGGAAATAAAGTAAGAACCATATTAAAACATCTCGATAATTCAAAGACTGCATTCCTGCACCGAATCAATCAATTGTTGTTAAAACGAGATCAATGGATGATTCCCTTTTTTGACAAATTTGAAATCACTGATGAGAAACGGAATTACTTTGAAAGTGCATTGACGAATTTAATTGAATCCATCCTTATGGATTTAAACAACCATATACCAATAAATTACAAAAATTTTATGGAGGCAGCTAAATTTGCAGGAAACAATTGTAAAACAAGTAATCCCGATAGTCCTATTGCAGAGTTAGCATTAATTGAAAATTTTCCTGGCTCTAATATTAAAAATCTTAAAATCTGGCAAGGATTAGCAGAACTAACATTAACTAAAAATGGAGATGTTAGAAAAAGTATTAATAAATCGAATGGATTTCCGTCAGAAATGAAACAACAAAAAGTAGAATTTATTAACTTACTAGAAACGTTAACAGAACATAAAAAATTTACACAAATATTACATCAAGTAAGAATAATTCCTGAGTCAACATATACAAATAAAGAGTGGGCGTTTTTAAAATCAACTTTATTGCTATTACCGGACATCGCAGAAACCCTTAGAGTTATTTTCACAGAACAAAGAAAAACTGATTTCACGGAAATCTCCCTTGCCGCAAGAGATGCGCTTGGTAACGAAGATAATCCTACAGACCTTTTATTATACCTTGACCATAAGATTCAACATATATTAGTAGATGAATATCAGGACATATCGTACAAACAATATGACTTGTTGATACGCCTTACATCTGGTTGGATACCAGACGATGGGAGGACTATGTTCATAGTTGGCGACCCAATGCAATCAATTTATCGTTTCCGCGATGCTGAAGTCGGTCTATTTCTAAAAACAAAAGAAGACGGTATTGGGCACATTGATTTAAAATTTCTTTCACTCAAAACAAATTTCCGATCACAAAA
>CAJJDL010000022.1 GCA_905182935.1 uncultured Nitrospinaceae bacterium
AAATTTATTTAAAGTATAAATATGTCTGATTATCAAGAAAACTCACAATCCGAATATGAAAAAAGTGGTGTTTCGAGTCGAGGAGCAGAAGATGCGCTTTCCGAACTTTTGGAACACGTTCTTCCAACGAGAAAATTTAGCGAACGTTATCCATTGGCAGCGGATATTGGTTACTTTGCGAATGTCATAGATATCGGCGGAGGACAAGGGATTGCTTTCGGTACCGACGGGGTTGGAACTAAGATTATCATAGCAGAGCTTATGGACCGTTATGACACGATTGGTATTGACTGTGTAGCTATGAATGTTAATGATCTAATTTGCGTTGGGGCTAGACCAGTAAGCATGGTTGACTACATTGGTTGTTCTTTCACTGATGCACGAATTTTTTCCGAAATTGGAAAGGGCCTCGCCGAAGGAGCAAGGCAAGGAGAAATTAGCATTTCTGGTGGCGAAATTTCTCAAATAAAAGAAATTATTAATGGTGTAGATCTTATCGGTGCATGTATTGGCCATGTTTCGCTCGATAAAGTTAATACAGGAAAAGGTATTCAATCGGGTAATATAATCGTTGGTCTTGCTTCAAGTGGCGTGCACTCAAACGGCCTCACGCTTGCACGAAAAATATTGCTAGGTGAAACGCGAGAGGAACAAGAAAAAAATATCAACCAATTTGAAGAACGGTTGGGGCGAACTCTTGGTGAAGAACTGCTAGAACCGACTTACATCTACGTGAAACCAATTATGGAAATGCTAGAAAATGGTATTGACCTTAAAGCAATGGTTCACATCACAAGTGGTGGCTATAGTAATCTTAATCGTGTTGAAAACGATAACATTCGTTTTGTGATCGACCCTTTACCACCGGTCCCTGAAGTATTTAAAATGATTCAAGAACAGGGAAACGTTTCTGACGCCGAAATGTATGAAGTCTTCAATATGGGAACAGGATTTATAGTCGTTATTGAGAATATGAAAGAGTTTACTGAAGTATCCAAAATCTGTAAAAAATATAATATAGCTACCGAGGTGATAGGTTATGTAGAACGTTGTAATGGAAAAGAAGTTACTATCCCGAAATTAAATCTGATTGGTAGAGGGCAAAAGATTACAAAAACTAATTAATTTTTATAAAAAAGACTCCTAGCTAAATAAAATTAACGGTATTATTTATTAAATGAACTTTGCACAGAATACAAAAAAAACTGCAACTGGGCTGATATAGCAGATAAGAAATCTCCAGATATTGATCCATTGGGGGTTGGTTTTATTTTTTTTAATTTCCTCTTCAGCATTTTTAGTACCCCATATCCAGCCGATAAAAATAGCTGTTAACATTCCTCCTAATGGCAATAGGTAATTAGAGGCAATGTTGTCAACATGATCAAAAAATGTCATACCAAATAATTTAACATCGGATAATATTCCAAAAGATAAGCTTGAAGGAACCCCAAAAGCAAAGATTACAGCTGAGGTAATGAGGACCGCTTTTTCCCGACTCCATTTTCGCTGGTCAATGAAGTAGGCTACCACGACTTCCAAAAGAGATATTCCTGATGTGATTGCTGCGATAGCGAGTAAGGTAAAGAAAATAATAGAAACAATATTACCAAATGGCATGTCAAAAAAAACAGCTGGGAGCACACTAAATACTAGGCTAGGTCCTTCAGTTGGCTCTAAGCCCATAGCAAACACTGCGGGAAAGATAACCATTCCAACAAGTAGAGCAATCATCGTATCAAAAATAACTACGTATACTGTTGCAGAGGCTAAGTTTTCTTGATCAGAAAGATAACTACCATAAGTGAGCATGCATCCCATACCAAGGCTAAGTGAAAAAAATGCTTGCCCCAGTGCGATTAATATTGTTTGTGGACCAATTTTACTAAAGTCGGGTTTTAAATAAAATTCAACACCATCTATTGCGCCGGGAAGTGTCAATGCGCGGAACATAAGAATGACGAGAATAACTACCAATGTTGGCATCAATACTTTGCAGGCTTTTTCAATGCCACCTTGGACTCCACGCAATACAATACCAACACAAATTCCCATGAAAAGGGCTTGATAAAAAAGAACTTCCCAGGTGTTAGAAATAAAAGTGCCAAAAAATTCTCCAGCTTCATTGGAAGAGGAAAAGGTAGTCATTGTATGAGTAAGTGCTTTAATAACGTAGGCCAAAGTCCATCCGCCTACTACTCCGTAAAAGGAAAGAATCAAAAATCCTGCAAGAACACCCATGTACCCAACCTTAACCCAATGTGAATTCGGTTTTAACGCTTGAAAGGCTCCAACTGGATTAAGTTTGGTTTTTCTACCGATGGTAAACTCTGATAACATAATAGGAAGTCCGACGGCTAGAGTACAAAATATGTAAACTAGAACGAAAGCACCTCCCCCATTTTGGCCAACGATATATGGAAATTTCCATATATTGCCAAGCCCGACAGCAGACCCGGATGCAGCCATAATAAATCCAAGGCGACTGTTCCATGCCTCACGTTTATATTTGTGGTTACTTAGATCCATTTACCAATAGAATATTTGTGTGGGATACGATGATACTATTAAAATTAAGGTAAAATAAATTCTAATTCAATAACGATTAAAGTCATCTATATTTTTTGAATTTACTAGACATATAAATATGAAAAAATCGATTTCTGATATTCTTAAAACAATACCAAAATTACCTGGTATTTATATCATGAAGGATAGTCATGGAGAAATTCTTTACATCGGTAAAGCAAAATCCTTAAATACTAGAGTGCGCTCCTACTTTCAAAAATCGCACAATATGCCAGTCCGAACAAGAATTTTTACAGACAAAGTATGTGATATTAAATTTCTAACTACTAAAACTGAAGCAGAGGCGCTAATACTTGAGAGTAATTTTATTAAAAAACACCAACCTCGATATAACGTTTTGCTTAAAGATGATAAGCATTACCCTTACCTTAGGCTGACAACTCAGGAAAAGTTTCCAAGATTAGAAGTGATCCGCCGTGTAAAAAAGGATGGCGCGACATATTTTGGACCATACACAATGGTTAAAGAAATACGAGAAACCATTCGTTTGATTTATAAAATATTTCCACTTAGGCAAAGTAGAGATCGTCTAGATGGTACGCCATTGAGAAGGCCATGCTTAAATTATCAAATGGGACGATGCCTGGCTCCCTGCGCAGGTTACCCTTCGATGGAAGAATATCAACAAGTTGTCCAAGATGTGAAGCTTTTTCTCAAGGGTAAAAATAATGAGTTGATAAAAAGTTTAGAAAAAAAAATGAATTCAGCTGCGAACCAATTAAATTACGAGGAAGCAGGGGTTTATAGAGATAAAATATCAGCTGTACAAACAGTTTTAAGTAAGCAGAAGATCATATCAACTTCTTTGGAAGATCAGGATATTTTGGGATACTGCAGAGAAAATAATCAAGTTATGATGCAAATACTGATTGTGAGAAATGGAAAAATGGTAGGTGAAAAAAACTACAGGATGAAAATTTTAGATGATGCTGATAATAATGAAATTCTGTCATCTTTTCTAAAGCAGTACTATGCAGATGAAATTATTCTTCCAAAGACAATTCTTTTGCCACAGTCGATCGATGAGTGCTCTCTGATAGAAGATTGGCTTTCAAATAAAAAAGAAGGCCGTGTTCGGCTGGAAATCCCTTTACGAGGTAAAAAAAGGGATCTTTTGCACATGGCGAAAGAATATGCAAATTTTGCATTAAGAGCAGAATTCGATAAAGGAGACCTCGGGCTTCGAAGCTTAGAAGAGCTAAAGGAAACTCTAGAATTAAAGTATTTTCCAGAAGTAATCGAAGGATTTGATATATCAAATATTTCAGGAAAACATGCGGTAGGATCAGTTGTGGTTTTTAAAAATGCTATATCTGAAAATTCAGAATACCGTCGCTTTAAAATAGAAAACGTTAAAGGTATTGATGACTATGCCATGTTGCGCGAGGTTATCGGTCGAAGGTATAGTCGTATTATTAGGGAAAAAAAAGTTCTCCCTAATCTCATTTTGATTGACGGTGGGAAAGGACATCTTTCAAGTGCTGAAAGAATAATCCATGAACTAGGTATTTCAGAAAAAGTAGACCTGGCATGTATTGCAAAGGGTAAATTTCGTAATAATGTTGAGACCGATGAGGTTCTTTTACCAGGAAAAAAAAATTCCGTCTATTTTCGAGAAAATTCTCCTTCTCGTTTTTTATTACAACGTATTAGAGATGAATCTCATAGGTTTGCAATATCTTATCACCGAAAACTTCGTGACAAAAGTTCGTTAGTCTCACCTCTAGAGTCGGTTCCAGGGATTGGTAAAAAGAAACGTTTATTGCTTCTTAAGAATTTTGGAAGTCTGGATGTAATAAGACGAGCTTCACTGATTGAGTTGAAAACCGTGCCAGGCATTACAGAGAAGCTAGCTCAAAAAATAATGAGAACTTTAGGGCCTGAATAGAGTAAAAACATTAAGATTTAAACAGGTAAATGACGATAAGTCAGTTATAGAGGAGTAGCTGCATCGCGACTTAAGTAAAGAATAGATATTTCAATATCTTATAATAATAAAAATATTTAATATGGGTAAAAATATGAAAAAAATAATAAACACAATTTATAATTTAAAATCAAATTATTCGGGCAATGTATTAATTATTTGCGTTATTTTCTTTGTTGGTATGGTGACCTCAACTCAGGCAGAAGAAATAATTGAATCTCAATTAATTGAAGAAGCTCGAACTCTCGCTAAGAAAGAAGCTATTTTTGTTAATGCACGTATAAAAAATGATTGGGGAAAAATATACGATATTCAACATCCAAATTTTAGAAAAAAAATTTCTAGGGTTGAAATCAAATACTTAGAGGGTTGGGCTGCTTACGATTATAGAGAACAGGGGAAAGCAAATGCGCATATTTCCGGTTTATTTAACCCTACGGTGGCTTTTATGAAAAAAAATCCAAATAAAAAAGATCCTTTAGGATTCCCAGTACCTAGAAAATACCGTTGGTCACAAAACCCATTCATTGAAATAAAAAGACATTCATTAGAAAATATATCTATAAGCGAGGATAGAAAGTACGCCAAAGTGAAAGTTATGCTAGAAGGTAGGGAAAAAGTGAACCCAGCAGTAGCAAGAGGTTTATTTCAGTACGATTCTAAATATACTTTGACTGACTATTGGGAAAAGGTAGATGGAAGTTGGTTTATTACATTGTTATCGAAACCCGTTGCTATAAGTGGGGTATCGGTTCTTAATTATTTTGTCCCTAACGATAAGAGTGGTTGGGAAAAGGCAAGCTTTGTAGAAATAGATCCTAAAAATCTCACAGGTTCTTAAAAAAATAAATAGTATTTAAATGCGAATTTAATTATGGATATTAGTCTTCCCTATCATCGATCTTGGTTTGATGATGATGAAATCAATGAAGTAGTGGAAACTCTAAAGTCTGGTTGGCTAACAACGGGTCCACGTACAAAAATATTTGAAGACAATTTTAGTAATTATATAGGTTGTAATTATTCAATTGGATTAAATTCATGCACTGCAGGTCTTCACCTGGCATTAGCAACAAGAGGTTTTAGACCAGGTGATGAAGTAATAACGACCACTATGACCTTTCCAGCAACCGTAAATGTGATTATCCATGAACGGCTATGCCCAGTTTTTGTCGATGTGGAACCTGGAACGCTGACGATAGATGTCAACCAAATTGAAGAAAAAATAA
>CAJJDL010000023.1 GCA_905182935.1 uncultured Nitrospinaceae bacterium
TAATAGACCTGGTCGTGATATCTCCTAAACCAACATCTTCATTAAGAGCTAGTTTAATAAGGTTATCAATTTGATTTTTATTTTTTTCTTTAAACATAATTGTTATTTTAGATTGAAAAATTTATGATGCCAAATAGTTCAATCTTACTCTATTACTATTTTTTAAATTATTATAAAATATTTTATACCAAATTATTTTTCACATATTACTTTACAGGTTTTATATTGATTAAAATTCCAAAAACTTTAGATCCAGAAATTATTCTAGCAAAAAATGTATCTGTGCGTTTTAAATCTGAATATCAAACTAACCCTGAACTAAAAGTACGATTTATAGACCCTCTTACAGGCAGTGTTTGGGGCTATCTAGTTATTGATAATACCCTAAGAGGCCGCTCGATAGGTGGCATTCGTATTGCTTCTAATCTTACCCTGACCGAAGTTAGCCAACTAGCTTATACCATGACACTTAAAAATAGTGCTGCGGGTATACCATTTGGTGGTGGTAAAGCTGGATTAATTGCAGACCCTCTTCTTTTAGATAAGGAACCTCAATTAAGAGTCGACCTGATATCAGTATTTGCCCAAGCTTTATTTTCATTTGATAATTATATTTGTGCGCCTGATATTGGTACTAATGAAAATGATACTCAGCAAATATATGAATTAAACTCTAGATTAATAGGTAAAGCATTACATTCTCGGGGAGGAACCGGAAGAAAGCAACAATATGGGGGTATTCCCATTGACGAATGGTCTTTAACAGCTCATGGACTTATCGCAGCTATTACAGAGTTTGCTTCATCTAATAATGATATAAACATTAAAGGTGCAAATGTTGTAATCCAGGGATATGGGAATGTTGGGGCCGCAACAGCAACAAAACTAGAAAAAAATGGAGCAAAAATAGTTGGTGCGTCTGATATTAATGCTGGTTTATGGGAGCCTACCGGTCTTAACATAAAAGAATTGAACTCAATCCGAAACCAAGTTGGTGGTTTAAATAATTATACTGGAAAAATTGAAAAATTTTTTGATTCAAGCCAATTAAACTGGTTATTGGAGGCACCGTGCGATATTTTAGTTCCAGCTGCTAGAGCAAATGTTATCACATCACGCAATGCCGATAGAATACAATGTAAGATAATTCTCCAAGGGTCAAATGCACCTATTAATAAAATGACTGAATATTACTTGATAAAAAAACGAGGGATTGTTTCTCTTTCAGACTTTATAGTAAATAGTGGGGGAGTAATTGGATGTGCTTTGGAAATAGCAATGCAAACGGATGAGGTGTTGAAAAAGGTTGTTCTAGCAGCTGATGTTCGATCTTACACAGAAAACCTAATAAAAAAAATAATCTCTAATAATATTAGAGAAGTTATTAACCAGATAAATCAAAAAAATAAAACCGGTACTTTTTTTAGAGAAGAAGCGATATATTTAGCCAAAAAGCGCCTCCAAAATATAGATTTTAATTACCTAACTAATAATAGTTAAAAATAAAATCACTACAACATCTCAAATTATTAATACTCTAGAGATAATAATTTTATAGAGATAAGCTTTTAAGCACTTTATCAGCACCCATACTTAATAGCTGAACTCCAAGAGCATGACCAATATTAATTGCATCATCGACAGGTCCTGTCTTAATGTGTTTATAT
Source organism: uncultured Nitrospinaceae bacterium (assembly GCA_905182935.1). Taxonomy (GTDB): domain Bacteria; phylum Nitrospinota; class Nitrospinia; order Nitrospinales; family VA-1; genus Nitromaritima. Next base: position 1,668 of record CAJJDL010000023.1, read on the forward strand.
ATTTTTTTGCCATCTAAGCTAGCGACTAAACCTCTAAGGGTAATGAGGTTATTATCCACTGTTGCATAGGAACCAATTGGAACCTGACAACCACCATCAAGAGCCCCAACCATCGCTCTCTCGGCATTAACAGCAGAGTGAGATAACTTGTCATCTAAACTTGAAATCATACCTTGAGCTATAAAGTCATCGCGATGTGTTTCGATGCCTAAGGCTCCTTGTCCCATGGCTGGCAATAAAATATCATGAGATACTTCTTCAGTAATTTTGTTAGTCCAGCCTAGGCGGTTTAGTCCTGCAGTGGCTAATAAGATTGCATCGTACTTACCATCCTCCAGCTTTTTAAGCCGTGTATCAACATTACCTCTAAGAGCACCTATTTTAAAATCACTACGATATTTTAATAGTTGTGAGGAGCGTCTTAAGCTACTTGTACCAATAAAAGATCCTATTGGTAGATCGGCTAATTTTTCTCCATTTTTAGAGATTAAGGCGTCTAAAGGATTTTCGCGTTTAGTAATAACCGAAATATGTAATTCCTCAGGAAGCATCATCGGAACATCTTTCATACTGTGGACGGCTATATCAACTTCTTTAGACAATAATGCTTCTTCAATCTCTTTAACAAATAAACCTTTGCCGCCTATTTTTGCAAGAGGAACATCTTGAATCTTATCCCCACTAGTCGTAATGACTTTAATTACAACTTCAATGCCTCTATGAATTCTTTCCAATTCGGACTTAACCCAATTTGCCTGCCATAGAGCTAATTGACTGCCCCTGCTTCCAATGATAATATTTTTAGAGATCATTTAGTCGTCTAAGTGAAAAAGGTGGCGGATAGCTTTAAGATAAATATGACCATCTTCAGATTGAGTTTTTTCTTTTAATTTGATGGTAGGTTTATGTAAAATTTTATTAACCATAGAACTACTCATAAGGCGAAGAGTCTCCTTATCTTGTTCTGAAAGGTTATCAATTTTTTTTAGCGCTTTTTCTAATTCTTCATTTCTTATAGTTTCTGCATTATTACGGATTTCAACAATAGTGGGGATTGCATCAAGAGAGCCAATCCAATTATTAAACTTAGTCACTTCTTGATTAATAAAGCTCATAGCATTTTCTGCCTCTTTTTCTCTTTCCTTCATATTGGCAGAAACTACTATCTGAAGATCATCTATATCGTAGAGGTAAACATTTTCTAAACTATTTATATCAGGTTCTATATCCCGGGGAACGGCAATATCAATAAAAAATATTGGCTTATTTTTCCGACCTTGTATTGCTTGCTCAACCATATCTTTTTTTATAATAAAATTAGGAGCAGAAGTAGACGTAATAACAATATCTGCACGGTATAATTCATTTTTAAAATCATCAAAACCTAATGCAGATCCATTTAATGAACGAGCCAAGTTGACAGCGTGGGCATAAGTACGACTAGTTACATATACAGTCTTAACACCATATGATATTAAATGTTTTGCTGCCAACTCTGCCATCTCCCCAGTACCCACTAACATAACAGTACGATTTTCTAGGTCATCAAATATTTTTTGAGCTAACTCAACAGCAGCAGAGCTTATTGATACACTTCGTTCGGCAATGCCTGTTTCTTCACGTACTTTTTTTGCGATACTAAATGCTCTTTCAAATAGTTGATTTAGAACTAGTCCTGTTGATCTTAAGTCCTTAGCTAAACTATAAGCATCCTTTACCTGCCCAAGAATTTGAGCCTCCCCTAGCACCATTGAATCCAAAGAAGAAGATACTCTAAATAAATGTTCCACGGCATCTTCATTACGGTAGCTATAAAAATGGTCTTCTAGTTCAAGATAGGATAATCCATGGAAGTCACAAATAAATTGTTTAATAGAACTAATTGCCGAATCTTGGCAATTTGCACGAGCATAAATCTCTACCCGATTACAGGTAGATAAAATTGTATGCTCTATGATATCGGGAAATTTAAAAATGAGATCAACTGACTCTTCAATTTTTCCCTTAGTAAAGGCGAGTTTTTCTCGAATTTCTACAGGAGTAGTTTTATGATTTACCCCAACGAGAATTAGGTTTACATCAGACATTTTTATACCACGTGAAAAAAGTAACTAACAATTACAGAAACAAACCCAAGAATAGCCCCTTGAGCTGCTTTTTTCCCCCGCCAACCAACTAATAATCTACCAAAAAAGATACTACAGTAAATTAACCATACGACTATTAAAGGTAACGTGCTTATAGGATCCCATGCAAATGATTCGTCTGTTTTTATATTCCAAATTGAACCTGTCATAAAACCTAATGTAAATAAAGGAAAACCAATGCATATAACTTTATAGTTTAAATTATCAAGTACTTCAAGAGATGGCATTCTAAAATACATTACGCCCATTTTTTTAGTTTTTACCTGATTTTCCTGAATTAGATACATCACTGCAGCACCAAATGCTATCGCAAAAGCCGCAAAACCGATAATCGATAAGGTACGATGCATTGTTAGCCAAAACATGGTCGATGACTCATCAATTAAAGAAAACTCGCGCGATTGAAAAGCTGAAAATAGTAAAATTAAAAATACAACTGGGATAACAAATGCACCTAAATCTTTAATCTTATATTTAAATTCTATAAAAAAATATATAACAACAATAACCCAAGCCAAAAAAGATGCTATTTCAAATCCTGTTGTATAAGGGCCATGTCCTGTTTCAACTGAACGCAGGCCAATAGTAACTGTATGGGAAAACAAACCTAATCCAAGCAAATATATAGAAAATTGCTTAACCATCGTATTTCGGAAAACTAAATATAAGGTGTAACCCAACCCAGAAAAAAGGTAGCAAATTAGAGCAGCATTAAAAATAATGTTTACCATGGTATATCCGTAAATAAACAAAGGGGCGACAAGATACAAACTGTCCTTAAACAAGTTAAATTTTTATAAAATTAATTGACACTCTAACATTTTGTATTCATTGATTCAACATGACCTAGGAAGGAATAAAGGGGAATAATGGAACGATTTTGAAGTCTCTGGGTTTATGGGTATCTAATAATATGCATCAGTTAAATAAATTATTTTTCATTATCTTTATTTTTGAGTATGTCTTTTAGCTCTACCATAAATTCATTTACATCCTTAAATGATCTATACACAGAAGCAAAGCGCACATATGCAACATCATCTAGATTATAAAGTTCTTTTACAATTTTTTCCCCTGCTGTAACAGCTGAAATTTCTTTTTCACCCAAGTCCTGACAGTATTGTTCTACTCTATCCACTAACATTTCCATTTGTTGTATACTAATAGGCCTTTTTTGGCATGCCTTTTTAACTCCAGAGAGAACTTTTTCTCGATTAAACTCTTCCCTGCGGCCGTCTTTTTTAATTATATATGGAAGAGTTTTTTCAACACGCTCATAAGTAGTAAAACGTTCATTGCAACTTAGACACTCTCGACGTCTACGAGTGCTATTACCTTCTTTATTTAGGCGGGAATCTATTACCCTATTTTCAAGATTTGAACAGGATGGACATTTCATTGTTAGTTACTTTTACTAGCAAGTTCTGCATATAGAGGAAATTGATCACATAAATCCTTAATATTGCTACGTGTTTTTTTGTGAAATTCTAATTCTTGAATATGCTCAAGAGTGTTAATAATCATTTCAGCAACTTTAGTCATTTCCTTATTTTTCATGCCCCGTGTGGTAAGAGCCGGTGTTCCAATTCGAATTCCAGAAGTAATAAAAGGACTACGCGTTTCAAAAGGTACAGTATTTTTATTGACTGTAATGCCCGCTAAGTCAAGCGCCTCTTCGGCAGCTTTTCCAGTAATATTTTTATTAGATAAATCTAGCAATAATAAGTGTGTATCTGTTCCTCCACTTACAATATTAAATCCAGCTGTTACTAAGCATTCAGATAGATGTTTAGCATTGGAAACAACCTGTTTCTGATAGGTTATAAAATTTTCATTTAGAGCTTCTTTGA
>CAJJDL010000024.1 GCA_905182935.1 uncultured Nitrospinaceae bacterium
AAAACGTGTTTAAGAATATGAAAGCAATCGTGATCGCAATTTGAACCTGGAAAAACGACTACTCCACACTTCATAGGTCAGCTTTGGGGAAAAATTAAAGGCACGTACTATATTTTATTGCCAAAACATTCAAAAGACTGATATTTGAATTACAATGGTCAATCACTCCGCAGGCTCCACAGTGAATCTGTAGGATTCAATTACCGTATTGGCAAAAAGTTTTTCACACATCTCAGAAACCCTACCTTCTGCTTCTTCTATTGAAGTTTCATCCAGCTGCAACTCTAGATATTTACCCATTTTAACTTCGGAAACCTCATTATATTCGAGATCCTTTAGTGCACGATGGACAGCTTTACCCTGAGGGTCCAAAACTCCATCCTTGAATGTAATATGAATTTTTGCGAGCATTTCAAGGCGAGGTTATCACAGAACTGGTGTTACTTCACAGTACTTTTAAGGTAATTTTATAGAAAATCCTAAAAATAACTAAATTATTAGTTTACAGGATAAATTTTCGTGCTATTTTTAACTTTTCTATTTAAATAGAGCATTTTATTGAACCCAATTCAACCAAACGCTATATTTCCAATTTTGGTATTAAAATTTACAACGGAAAGACTAAATGCAAAATCGATGGAATGAATCTCAAGCCAAAGCAACAATAAATCAATATAAAAATGCCTCAGAGGATGTTGCTCTACGAGTATATACATCCAGGCTAATAGGCATCGACCCTAAGCTCGTGCTCCATGGGGGAGGCAACACATCAGTCAAATCAATCACAAAAAATGCTCTCGGAGAAAAGATCAATGTTTTATACGTTAAGGGAAGTGGATGGGACCTCGACACGCTCGAACCACCTGGTTTGCCTGGGGTAAAACTTGACACCTTGATCAAGTTACGAAATTTAAATTTCTTGAGTGATGAAGATATGGTTAATGAGCAGAGAATAAATTTGCTCGATGCTGCATCTCCAAACCCATCTGTTGAAACTTTATTACATGCATTTCTTCCACATAAGTTTATAGACCATTCCCACGCAGACGCAATTTTAGTGATAGCCAATCAACCTAATGCAAAGACACTGTGTGAAAAAATTTATGGAGAAATAATGGGCATCGTGCCTTACATTATGCCAGGTTTTGATTTAGCTAAAGCGGCTGCTGAAGTTTATGAAAATAACCCCCAGGTCAAAGGCCTAATCTTGGTTAATCATGGACTTTTCACGTTTGGTGAAACCGCAAAAGAAAGTTATGACCGCCACATAGATGCAGTACAGCAAGCCGAAAATTTTATCAACAGTCATGATGAAAAAAAATTATCGCCTATCAACAGCAAACCTATTGGTGACGAAAAAAAAATACTCGCGTCAATTGGACCCTGTTTGCGTGGATTATACGCAGAAGAAACTGGGCAAAGCTGGTTAACACACTACAGGGAAGACCTCGATGCTTTCTCTTTTGCATCAAGCCAAGAATGCGCAGACTGGTCACAAATTGGTACAGCTACGCCAGATCATGTTATACGGACCAAGCAAAAACCCCTCCTGCTAAACCCAAAACATTTGGATGACTCGGAAAAATGTCGAAATGAAATTTCCAATGCACTTGAAGAGTATAAAATAAAATATCATGAGTACTTTAAAGCTAATGCAGACAGTAAAGGTAGCGCTAAAAAAGAACTCGATCCACTTCCACGAATCATCCTAGTTGCCGGGCTTGGGTTGATCACTATTGGAAAGTCGGTCAAAGAAACGAAAATTTCTGCCGATATCTACCAACATACTATCGATATAATCAGAAAATCATTCAACATCGGACAATTTGCTCCACTCAAAGAAAATGACTTATTTGACATGGAATATTGGTCTCTGGAGCAAGCAAAATTAGGTAAAAATAAACCTACTATGGCTCAGGGGAAAATAGTCTTGATCACAGGTGCAGCATCGGGAATAGGCCTAGCGACCGCTGAATTATTTGCAAAAAATGGCGCCAGTCTTTTTCTAGTCGATTTAGACAAAGAATCTTTAACAACCGAAGTCGAACGGCTACGTAAACAATTTAAAACTGGCATAGAATTCCAGGCAATAGATGTCACAGATGAAAAAAAAGTTAAAGAATCTTTTACATATTTAATAAACAAGTTTGGAGGCCTAGATATCCTAATTTCCAATGCTGGCAATGCTATCAGAGGAAAAATTGGTGAAGTAGATTCTGCGACTTTAAGAAAAAGTTTTGAGCTTAACTTTTTCGCTCATCAAACACTAGCTTCTCAAGCTGTCCAGCTATTCCAAAAACAAAAAACGGGAGGGACCCTATTGTTTAACGCATCAAAGGCAGCATTCAACCCGGGAAAAGACTTTGGGCCCTATGCTCTTCCGAAAGCAGCGGTAATTGCATTAATGAAACAATACGCCCTTGATTATGGGAAAGAAGGCATCCGCTCGAATGCAGTCAATGCAGACCGTATACGCACAAAACTTTTCACTGAAAAGGTGCTGAACGAAAGGTCAACTGCCCGAGGTTTAACCCCAGATGAATATTTTAAAAGTAATTTACTCGAAATAGAAGTATTCGACACTGATGTTGCTAAAGGATTTTTCGATACTGCATTTGCTGAAAAAACAACTGGCAGTGTGATTACTATAGATGGTGGCAATATCGCTGCAAGCCCACGCTAAACTCTAGTTTAAAGCTTCCAGCACTTATCAGTAAAGAGTTGTAATATCGCAGGTAATAATGTGATGCTGGCTATAAGGCAACAACCAACACCCAAGGTCAGGACCATCCCCAGGCTATAGATACCTTGATGATCGGCCACCATTAGGCTACCAAACCCGATCATTGTTGTAAGCGAACTAAGGATTACTCCCCGTCCTGTACTTTTCGATAAAATATTTATAGTTTTTTCTGTTTCCTCTCGATAGCGATGAACTATATGAACTCCGTTTACAACCCCTATTCCGATAATCAATGGCAAAATAACCAGGTTAGCAAGATTAAATGAAACTTCTATCAAAGCCATGATTCCCACCGTCCAAAACGAACCGACCACAACCGGTAATAAGACGATAAGAGCGGCGCGAACGCTACCGAAGGAAACAATAATATATATAAAAATAGCGGCCATCGCATAGATGCCACCATAGAAATAACCCTCCTTCATTAAACGACTTGATTCAAACATATGTATGGCATTTCCTGTGACTTTCAAATCAACTGTCTTCAACTGACTTATAAACTCGTCTCTCTGGTTGATATTCCACACATCGATACTTGGATACACATTAATCAAATAAACCCCACTTCGGCTAACATACCTTTTTCGCAAGTTTTCAGGTATCTCTTTAATGCTAACAGGAAAAATATCCGTATTAACTTTTAAGCTTTCAATCATCTCTCTATAATCAATAAAAAGATTTTCTGAGAATTGGTTCAACCTTGTTTCAGTAGTTTTTATGGATTGTTTTTTACTCTCATCGAGAAAAAGCTGTGAAAGTTTTCTTGCTATCGATACTTCCCCCTTATCTTCTTTACCTTGAAGTTTAAAGCGAATTTT
>CAJJDL010000025.1 GCA_905182935.1 uncultured Nitrospinaceae bacterium
TTTTCCTGAGCCAATATGCTATTTATCAAGAAAAAAAATATAAAAATACTCAAACATGATAGAACTATTTTTTTGATTGTCATGATTTTTCTTCGAGAATTTTGAGCAAATTTATTGATTCATTAATTAAACCTTGATCTTCATTTATAGAGATAGGTGAATACTGCATAGACTCATATTTTTTAAGTAGTTTTTTAATGATTGAAATTTTTTCCAAGGCAAAATTATTATCGATTAATGTTTTTTCCACCTCTTTAGGAGTGAAAGCAGTACCTTGTAGGTTCAATTTATCTCCTATGTACTCTCGAATTATGAGCGATAGTTTTTTTACTAAGTCCTTTTCTTGATAGTTCGATTTTGATAGATGGTTTAAACTTTGTTTAGCCTTAATATAAGCTTTATGTTTGCGCGAGAAGGCAGTGTTATTATTCATTTGGTGAGTATAACGTATGTATACAGTGGCAAATAGGTAAATAATGACTGGCAAAAAAAATGAAAGTACGTAAATTATTTTCGTATTATTCCCGATGGATAAATTTTTAAAACTTTCCAATCTAGTGTGTATTGGGAGAATATCTCGAGCTAATATAGATATTTCTGAATTCTTTTGATCTGTTCTTGGTGTGCTGGGTGTAACTAGATTTAAATTTTCGTTACCGACTCCTGGCATTACTGTTAGATTTATGACTTTTGTTGATGTCGTTATATACGCATTTTTTTCTGGATTAAAATAGTTTAATTCAATAGAAGGAATGGTTTGTTTTCCAGTTTTATATGGAACTAATGCGAACTTAAAAGTTTTTTCTCCACCAATTTGATTGCCGTGAATCGATTGCTTGTATATCGGTTGATCTGGATAAATTTTAAAATTTTTATGGAGATTTGGACTTTCTAGAGTGGCATCCATTAAATTGCCTGTCCCAGAAAGTATCACCGTTAGTGTTGTTGTGTCACCTAACTCAAGAATATCTTTTCCGATTGTTGCAGAAAGTGAAAAGCGACCTACAATATTTCTGAATCCTTTTGGTTTTCCACTGTTTGGGAAAATTTGTGTATTAATTTCGATTGGTTTTGTCGTTAAAATTTTGTGATCACTTTTTGAGTTTCTTCCAAAAAATGGATCATTGAAAAACCTTGAGAATGGATCTCTTCTGCGATTTGATTCTCTTTGATAAATAAGATCAAGCTCCATCATGGAGGATGGAATAATTGCTTTCCCAGAATTTATTGGGAACAATGCCATAGATAATTCATCTACGTCATAAGCTATTCCATTAATTAGTTGTGAGTACCTTTTAGCCTTACCAAGATTTTCTTTACGAAAATAAGTTTCATCAAATGGCATACTAAGGTTTAGGTTCCTAGCTTCGACTCTACGAAACAACTTAAATGTATAAGTGATTTGTTCATTTATAAATGGGTTTATTTTTGAAACACTCGTTTCTGCATAGACGGACTTATTAACGTTAGATGTTTTTGGATTCGTTTTTTGAACGTTTACGCTAATCGATTTTGAATTGTATGTGTTGCCTGATTGCTCTAGTTTTATTGGGTCGATTATAAAAGTACCTTCATTTTTGGGTATAAGAAGATATTTATAGATTGTAGTGGTTTGCACGTTAGAGTTGAAAATTTGAGTCGATGATTGAGTTCCTGCTGATCTAATGATGAAATCTGATAGTGTTGGTAATACTGGGATTTTGGGATTTCTAACTCCGGTTACTTTAATTGATAATTCTATAGTGTCTTCTAATGTTATTTGGTTTTTATCTACGGATGCAGATATTATAATACCCGCAGCAAAAACTATATCAGTGGATACTAAACATATAAGAAAAAAAATAGTTATTAATTTTCTTTTGAATCGTTTAATGGAAGTTTTGTGCATGAAGGGGCTTACCAGTCGTTACCTTGATAGTTAAAAAGAGATTTCATATCAAGTGCCTGCTTCTGTTGAAATTTTTTTATGTCTTCAGATAGACTACTCAATCGATGCTCAGCTTCTTCTTTAGACATTCCTTTTAATGGGATTTCTTTTGTTCTTGAGGGGTTATTCTGGTTATCTTTTTGTTCTTGATTTTTTTTTGTATTAGCTTCTTTTTGATGTGCAGGATTTTTTTCTTTATTGGTTTCTTTTACGTCTTGTGAAGAATTATTTTTTTTGTCGGAGTTTTTATTGTCTTTACTTTCTTCAGGGTTGTCCTTTTTCTCTTCGTTCTTTTTCTTATTCTTGATTTGTTCGCGTACAAATTCTAAATTATATTTTGCGTTCATATCAGTAGAGTCAAGTTCCAACGCCTTTTTATATGCCAGAACAGATTCATCTAATTTGTTCATCCGGTAAAGAGTATTCCCCATATTGTAAGTAGATTTTTGTTTTATTAAATTATTTGTTTCTTTCTCTACTAATTTCGAATAATTTTGCAAGGCTTTCTCAAACTGACCTTCTTTGTATAAACTGTTCCCTAGGTTATAAGTAAGCTTTGAGTCAGTTGGTTTATCATTGAGTGCATCTGAGAATTTTTGGCTTGCCTTGTTAAAATTTTTATTTTGATATAATTTCATACCTTCTAACCCCTTGCCATTAGCTGACAAAGCTACGGAAATCTGAGGTGAAATAACCTGACAGATTGGTAATAGATAAATCAAAATTAATTTTAAATTAATCAAATATGATAATTTCATTTGTTAATCATACAAAAAAATAACATCTTTTTCTAGAGGGCTTTATTTATCAATTTAATTTTTGAATAATATTTGATATTATTATTTCATTAAATTTTTAGTGATTAACGTTACTAGTTGCTAATAATGCAAGGTAATTTATTTTAGGCTCATTTGTGGATTGGGTTTCTTTTTTTTCTCTTGTATTTATGCCTTTAAAAGATATAAAATTAGCTAATTCAATATTTTGCAACGCAAATTGGTGCGTTAGAGGTCACATTACTGTTTTTAGAGGTAGTTTTTTTACTGGAGGGTTTTTACCATGATGGGGATTGGATTTCCGGAGTTAATGATTATACTTGTTATAATTATGATTATTTTTGGGGCAGGTAAGTTACCTGAAATTGGTAGTGCGTTTGGGCGCAGTATAAAAAACTTTAAGACGTCGATGAAAGAAGCTGAAGAAGGTGATGTTGTAGAAGGGGAGCTGAGTAAACCAGGAGAACTCGCTGAAGCGGACTTAGATAATATGACTGAAGAGGAAAAAGAAGCTTACTTGCGAAAGAAGGCTGAAGAAGAGGGTGAGGCTAAAGATAAGCAAATGAAAGATGAGGCAGATTTATTTACTTCAACATTGCCTAGAAA
>CAJJDL010000026.1 GCA_905182935.1 uncultured Nitrospinaceae bacterium
TGATTTCAAAAACCCTGCTAACCAGTTAACTTCGACAGGCATTAGAACAATTGATGATAGTACCTTTGTTATTGATGAGACCAAGTTAAAAAAATCCTTGGAAGTTAATAGCGGTGAGACGCTTAAGATTTTTACTGATGAAGAGACAGGACTTCTTCCTCTTTTAAGCCAGCAGCTAGAGAACTTGCTTAGAAAAAATACTGGGGATCTGGACCAAAAGCTAACTCAAATTCAAACGAATAGCTCTGCTATCACAGCGGAAAAATTTCGCAAGTTTACAAATATCTCTACATTAAATAATACAGTTAAAAACCTTATCGCGGTCGCCTGAATGAATTTAAAAAACTCTAAGCAATTAATTATAAATAACCTAAAAAAGGAAAAGTCTTGTTTTGAAGATCTTATTGTCAAAATAGGTGAACAAAAAAAAGCGATTGAGGATAAAGATGAAGAACGGGTTCTTGAAATTATTAAGAAAAAAAATTTTCTTATAGAGATATTTCAAAATATTGAAGAAGAAGTAGCGACTCAAGTAAAACTATTATCTCAGGACGATATTCAGGGCTTAGAGAAAGAAGGAGAATTATTAAAACAAAGCCTTGAAAAACTTCTTGAGACAATAGTTAGTATGGAAGATGAGTGCGAAAAGGATATTGGTTTTAAAATGCAGGAAATTGAGAAAAAAATTATTGGATTACAAAAGGGTAAAAAAATTGGCAAGGGATACGGCACGTCACTTAAAAGTAGACCGCTTATCTCGAGAAAAGCTTAATCTAATAGGATTTTAAATGTCTATATCAATTTTACCAGTAAACCAGGTATTTGTAAAATACGAGCAGCAAGCTCGCCTGGCTGATTTGAATAAAAAAACTCCTGTTAAGACCATCCAAATGCAGGTTGATCGGGTATCCATCTCACCAGAAGCGCGTAAGATGAGAGCAATTAATGCTGCTCTTGAGGTGATTCAAGCTTCGAAAAAAGAGCCTACCACAACATTAAATATAGAAGGAAAATCGTTGCCCTCCTCTGGAGAAAAAATGCCATCAAAGGATGTCGACGAGTTGCTTTCTTCTACCGTAATTGTCAGCGAGCATTTTAAAAATAAGGCTGATAAGGCCGCGGCAGAAGAAGCTATCAAGAAAAAAGAATATGATGACCAAAACACTCATTTCTAGTGAGATGGAACATTTTTTGAGTTACTATTTTGATTCGCTTACAGACCACGTCAAAAAAATCTAGGGGAATTTAAAGGAAGACTAAAAAGAGTGTCTCATACGTTAAACTCGATTGAGGCTTGCGTGAGTTGAAAATTTCGTATAAAACATTTTCATGATCTGTATTCCTATTGTTGGCCCTACCCAGAAAAAATCATTAGAAGATATTGCTAAAGCTGAACCCTTGGCTGATGTTCTTGAGTTACGTCTTGACTTAATGAGTGATTACGACCTTAGAGCCCTTCTTATTGCTGCTAATAAGCCATGTATTGTTACTAATCGAACCAAGCGCGATGGAGGGCAGTTTTCGGGTAGTGAAGAGCAAAGAATTGATATCCTAAAGCAGGCTATGGATGCCGGCGCGGAATATGTTGATATCGAAACTTCCACGCCAAAGGAATTATTGCAACCGTTTCTGGAAACCAAGCATAAATCAAAAGTTATACTTTCCTATCATAATTTTACCGATACACCAGAGGCACTAGAGCATCTGTATGAATTAATGTGTGGGATGCCTGCGGATATTCTTAAGATTGTTACCTATGCACGTGACATCACCAACAATCTCGCATTATTCAATCTGATTAACCGGTCGAAAAAAGACGGTAAAAAACTCATTGCATTATGCATGGGCGAGAGGGGAGAGATCAGCCGGATTCTTTCGCCACTATTGGGTGGGTTTCTAACTTTTGGTTCTTTAGAAACAGGAAAGGAAACTGCGCCGGGACAAATTACTGCAGCAAACCTTAAGAATATTTATCGAATATGTGATAAACGAACCTCTTTTAAAATCTATGGTGTTATAGGAAATCCTGTTTATAAAAGTATGGGGTACTTAATTCATAATAGAGCATTTAAAGAAATAGGGTCGAATGATATTTATGTGCCCTTTCTTGTAGATAATGTAGAAAATTTTTTTAAAAGTTTTAGCACTTACTTTGAAGGGTTGAGTGTGACGATGCCATTTAAGGAAGATGTTGTGGCATTAATGGATAAGGTTGATGAGACGGCGAAAAAAATAGGAGCGGTCAATACCGTGGTCCGCGATGGGAAAGGATGGAAAGGTTATAATACGGATTGCTTGGGAGCTTTAAAAGTTTTAGAAAAACATGTTGATCTTAATGGAAAAAATGTACTCATTGTTGGTGCTGGCGGTACCGCCAAAGCGATCGGATATGGAGTTTCTGAGAAAGGTGCAAAAATTACCGTTACTTATAATCGAAATAAAGAAAAAGGAGTTCAGCTAGCTAAGGAACTAGGCGCAAAAGTTATAAATATTCAAAATGCAGGGGAAGAAGTGATAGATGTTCTTATAAACTGCTCACCAGTTGGGATGACTCCAAATCTGGAAGAAACACCAATTTCATCCCGGCATCTAAGAGAAGAAATGATTGTGTTTGATTGCGTTTATAATCCCTCTGAGACACGTTTGCTTCGCGAAGCTAAGGCAGTTGGGTGTGTGACTATTTCAGGGGTTGAATTATTTGTTAATCAAGCCGTTGGACAGTTAGAGTTGTGGACCAAACAAAATGCTCCGGTCGATCTGATGAGGGATGTTGTGATAAAAGGACTTAATAAAACGTAATATACTATAAAAATAATTATATAACTATCTGACTATAAATTATTCATAATATAGAATTAATAGGTTTTATATCGCATGTTGATAGCCTTGAAAAGTATTTTAACCTCTATACCTTGGTACTCGAGAATCGACCACTTGTGACCAAGCATCAATACCTCCGGTTAGGTGGTAAACTTTTTTAAATCCAGACTCTATTAAAGCTTGGGCTCCTAAGAATGCCCTTTCTCCATGATGGCAATAAACAACAATTTCTTCCTCAAACATGATCTCTTGAATGCGATCGACAAGTTCGTTTAGCGGGATATGTTCGGATCCTTCAATAGAAGACAGTGAGTTTTCCCATCCATCACGTACATCTATTAGGCAAATATCGTCACCTTTTTGAAGTCTTTGATGAAGTACGACAGGTTGTATGTGCAAAACTTTGTTAGTACTCATTTGTGACTTTCATGACTAAGGGTGTCTACTTTCCAATACAAAAAGCATTAAATATTTGATCGAGTAATTCATCTTCAATCGACTTTCCCAGTATGGCAGCAAGGTGATTCATCGCTATGCCAAGGTCAATAGCAATAAATTCTTCGGATAGTTGTTGCTCAAATGATTCAATAGTTTTCTCGAGTGATACCAATGCTTCAACTAAGTGTGCGCGGTGCCGTTCACGTGATATAAAAGTTGTTTCACTCGATGTTTTAGTGTCGACAATATGATTATAAATGGCATCTATAATGGTGTCGAGTCCACTTTGTTCTTTGACCGAAATAAACATAGGAGAATCTGTTTTAATTTTCTTTTTCAAAGTATCCATCGACCAGTTTTCAAGCAGGTCACACTTATTAATAATAACAAGTATAGGTTTGTCACGTACTTCTTTGCACACTAAGTCATCGTTGTTATCGAGAGGTTGGGAACGATCAAAAATAACAAGATTGAGGTCTGCGTTTTCAATAGCAACTAGAGTTCTTTTTATGCCTTCTTCCTCGACAGATTCAGGGTGATTACGTAGTCCAGCTGAGTCAATAATATTGATGTGTATGTCTCTTATACGCATTTTTTCTTCAATCGTATCGCGAGTAGTTCCCGGGTGTGGCGTTACTATCGCTCTATCTTCTTGAAGAAGGGCATTGAGTAAACTTGATTTCCCAACGTTAGGCTTTCCTATAAATGCAACAGAGGCCCCTTCTCGAAATATTCTACCTTGCCGATAGCTACTGACTAGAGTATTTATTTCTCGATAGACATGTTGCAGTTCAGTGATTGAAATTTCGCGTTTTTGAAAATCCAATCCTTCTTCAGGAAAATCGATAGCAGCTTCGACCTGACTCAGGAGGGACAGTAATCTCTCGTAGAGTGTATTTACTTGTTTAGAAAGATGTCCCTTAAGTTGCATGATTGCAGCCTGGAGGGCTTTGTCAGAAGAGGCTGATATGACGTCAGCCACCGCTTCAGCCTGAGATAAATCAATGCGTCCATTCATAAATGCACGACGCGTAAATTCACCTGGTTCAGCCGGACGGGCACCATACTCAAGGACGAGCCCAAGTATTCGAGACGAGACAAACCCACCGCCATGAGCACTAATCTCTATGACATCCTCACCTGTATAGCTTTTGGGACCTTTAAACCAAGTGAGAATAACTTCGTCAATATACTTATTTTTTTTTGGGTCATATATAGAGCCATAATGAACTCTGTGAGAGGAGAGTTCATTAACTGAGTTACCAGTGGAAGTATAAAAAATTTTCTGGGCAACTGTAAGCGCACCAGATCCACTACAGCGAATTATGCTAATACCGCCTTCTCCTATAGGTGTAGCAATGGCAGCAATAGTGTCACTCATGATAAAACTTATTAGCCATAGTTATTACATAAAAAGATCGCTTTATATTAGAGCAAAATAACAGGGGAAAACAGAGGATTCACCTATTGAGAAAAACTAACCTTTGCTGAACTTATAGACATAAGCCTGTTGAGATATGGTCAACACATTATTTATTGTCCAATAGAGAACCAAACCCGAAGGGAAAGACATAAAGAGGAAAGTGAACACAATAGGCAAAAACATCATAATTTTTTGTTGGGTCGGATCTCCAATTGACGGGTTAAGTTTTTGTTGTATAAACATAGTCACTCCCATAACTACCGGCCAAATATAATAGGGGTCGGCTACAGAAAGATCCTTGATCCAGCCAATAAACGGTGCTCCTCGTAGCTCTATGGAAAAGAAAAGCGCATGGTAGAGTGCTATAAATACAGGAATTTGCAGGACCATTGGTAGGCATCCACCAAGAGGGTTAACTTTATGTTTTTTATAAAGTTCAATCATTTCCTCATTCATTTTTTGCCGATCACCTTTGTGTCTTTCTTGGATGACTTTAACGTAGGGCTGTACTTTTTGCATCCCCTTCATTGACTTAAAACTTTTATGAGTGAGAGGAGAGAAGATGACCTTGATTATGATAGTTACAAAAATTATGGCCCAACCATAGTTATTAAACATGTTATAGAAATATTGGAGCACTTTGAGTAGGGGTTTTACTAGAAAAGCAAACTTATTTCCAAACCATCCATAATCCATGAGTCGAAATAGTTTGTGGCCCGATTTTTCTAAAACCTGCAGCTCTTTAGTTCCTGCATACAGAGTATGGGAAGAGTAAGCTGTTGACTGGATACTTTCCATTTTCAACCCAACATAAACATTGTCGCCATATTTTTTTACTAAAGCTGATTTAATGCCTTCTCCTGGAATAAGAGCTACGCCAAAGTATTTATTTTGGAATGCAGTCCATGCTAAATCGCCACTGTAAATCACTTCATTGACAATATCTTCTGGGGATGTTTCTTTTCTTTCATTATTTACAAAAGTAGTGGCACCACTAAAAACAATGTAGTCTGTCTGTGATGTTACTTTCCCTCCCATACCTGGCCCGTATAATACGTTGTAGCTTAAGTTTTGAGATGCTAAAGCCGGAGCCTTTATTTGTGTATTTATATCGACCATAAAATCGTTGTAACGGAAAGTGAATTCCCTCAATACACTTAAACCAGAAGCATGTGTCAGTTGCATCTTTAATGTTCCTGTAGGTCTCGATTCGGAAAGTTCAAGAAATTCGGTAGAAGGTTGATAATATGCATTTTGCAGAATATTTGTGACCTCATTGTTGTTAGATTCGAGTGCCAATGGAAGTATGGCGCCATCTTTTTGATCCACAAGGTCGATAGGTTCACCTTTTTCTGTTTTATGTTTAGAGAGTAATATATTTTTTAGCATCGCCCCTTTATTAGTGATCAAGTAGGTAGCAATTCCAGTTGTAATCCTTATAGTGGTTTCTTTTCCTGGAAAATCTGATGCACTATTATTTGTCTTAGGTGAGGTCAGAGCTGGAGAGGTAGCAAGGTTCTTCGACTGGGAGTTAGGTTGAAATTGTTTTGATATTCCAGGGCTGGTGGGTGGAGGTATTTCCGCAAGTTCTTTTTCAGACTGAGTTTGAGAAGCAGGGGGTCCTTCTATCACTGACATGATATACCCCCAACCAACGAAAACTCCGAGCGATAAAATAAAAGCGACCAGTAATCTATTTTCCAACGGAAAAACCTCGTTATTTTAAAGGATCTGAACCACCATCATGATAAGGATGGCATTTAAATATCCGAATTAGTGAGAGCCCTATGGCTTTGATAATATTGTATCGCTCAAGTGCCTGCGCAGAATACTCAGAACAGCTTGGGTAAAACCTACAACCGGCAGGCAAAAACGGAGAAACTAGTCTTTGGTACAACCGAATGAGCTTGATAAAAAGCTCGTTAAACATATTTCTAAAAAGCATAATATTTTTAATAGTTAGTATTATAGGCCAAAGGGTGCAGTATTTTTAATGGCTTACCTTTTAACAGGAAGGGATTGAAAAATTTTTTTCTCGAGAACTGAAACTGGCAGGGAAATCAAATCCCTCCCGGATATAATAACAATATCCATAGTAGGTTCAATACGATCTTTAATGTGGCGAAAAACTTCTCGAATTTTCCTTTTCCCTAGATTGCGAACCACCGCATTTCCAATTTTCTTCGAAGCGATAATCCCCAATCGTTTTTTATTGAGGTCGTTAGGGAGAAAAAAAAGAGTACAAACATTTTCTATTTTCCGTTTTTGGCCTTGGTCCATAACTTTTTCAAATTGAGGCCTTTTAGCGAGGCGTTCTCTCTTGCCAAATGAGAATTTACTCATATAATTAGACAGACAATCGCTTACGCCCTTTGCGCCTTCTGTTAGCCAATATTTTCCGGCCCCCTGGAGTTGAGCTTCGTTTACGGAACCCGTGCGTTCTCTTCCTCTTGACATTTTTGGGTTGAAACGTCATTTTCATAGTTGTACCTGACTTCTATTTAAGATAAATAGACCTTTAAAGTATTGATAAATTAAGGTGCTCCCTTGTCGGTATTCTTTGGGCATGGGAATTAATGGACGATTATTCCATCGGTTAGGTTCTTTTGTCAAGGGATAAATCCCAGCCTTCATAAAGTTGTTCGTTTGATCTTAAAAGTCTGGGATGGGCGAGCTAATTAGGAGTTTTTTTTGGTCACTCAAAAAAATATTATAGTACATAGAGTTTGTTAGATAGCAGCTTTTATTTTACTTCAGGTTAGAACTTAGGAAATTCATCAGTTACTAAGAAAAAACCAAATAAAATCAGTTAACCTGATATTTTTAGTTAAGAGGTAATCATTTAGTAGTGTGGAGCTAGTGCATATGGTTGAAAATTATTCTAGGGAAATAAATATTGATAAGCCGGATTTAAAAAAATATAGGTTAGCCGGATTTGGTTTTTTGGTTCTCAATATAGTTTACATTATCGTCGCTTGGTGGAAACTACCACCGATTGATTCAGCAATGAGCAAGATAGTGTATGTTGGTTTCTTTGTTTTTATTGCTATCGTACTAATTGTCACACCATTTATTCTTAATGGGGGAAAATCTCTAGTTAAAGTGCTGGCGTTAATGTACGGAGGAAGAGCGATATTTTCAATATATACTTTGATAGGTGGAGATGTGTTTCCGGCGGTTCCCTATTTGTTGCCTTGTGTGATTCTAACGTTTTATTTATTAGGAAGAGCGGCCTGGGATTGGTGGTAGTTATAAAATTAATAGACTTCGTACTAACATGCTCAAAATTAAAGTGCACTGTTTATGACCGATAGAATTGACCCAGTATTTATTAATGATTCGTGTCGTATTCCTTTGTTAACCGATTATGGGCGGGCTTTTTTGGGGCTTGAAAATTCAAATTCCCCAGAACTAACCAAGCGCGTAAAGTCCTTATTTTGGTATTTAAGTGACCGTCTGGGTTTCCCAGACTCGATAGAGGGCAATAAAAATCAAAAATATTTCAATATATTGCTTCGATCAATTTACCCAGAAGTAATGATTGACCTGGCTGATTTGATATATGCTCAACATGAGCGCATAGCGGTGCATTTAAATTTTGACCACATTAATACTAACCTAAAAAAATACAATAATGAAAATAGTAATTCATTAAAAAATATAAATCAAAAAATGACTGAACTGTTCTATCAACTAGCAAGAACGGTTATTGAAAGTCAGGTTTTGAGGCAAGATTTTAAAATTATTCAATTGCTTAGTGAAAGCTATAGTTATTATTTATATCAGACAAAAAACTTTCCATGGGAAGACCCTGTTCAGCCCAATATCTTGAACCGCCAGCAGCCAGTATTGGATGTTGCTACTGGATTAACGGGTTTCAGCAGGATTTACTCTTGGCCAGATAATCATCCACAGTTGGTATTGTCTGATAATGAACCTTTTATTGTGGCAGGGCTATCTCACTATCTAACGCTTATAGGAAAAAATAATATAGTAATTATTGAGTCAGATTTTCCATCAAAGCCACCACTAGGAATGAAGTTTGGTTTTATCATGGTAAATAAATTTTTACACCATTTGCAAAGAGCAGATCGGGTTAATTTTTTGAAATGGGCTATGGATGCTCTGGAGGTAGGTGGGCTTTTAGAGATTTTGGATACTGACTTAGAACATTACATGATTCAACAGTCAGGACTGCCTGAAATTAGAGATAAACTAACATTAGGTTATCGAGAAACATTAGTAGAGATAGAAAATAGCTTTGCTGATACATTAAAATATGATGTTGAAGATGCGGAGTTCCGAGTCATTCATTTTGATTGCCAAGAATACTGTGATGATACAGATGCATTTAGCCAAAACCCTGGAGATATTATCTCTTTAAAGTTTAAAGGACTTGAAATTATTGCAGAAAAGCCAGCGTAAAAAAATAGATTAGAATTGGTTATGTTGAGTTAACCAGGCTATTTAAGGGAGCGTTTAATTAACTTCCAATCTGGTTGGATAGCGTTCTCTGCTTTTTTTTCCATTGCGCGATATGTTTTTGTTGTTTTTTTTCCAAGTGGAGTAAGGTGAGAGCCTCCTCCTTTACCCCCTCCAGCGGAACCCTCAACTAGGTAAGACTTAAAACTTTTATTCATGGTATCAACGAGAGTCCATGCTCGGCGATAACTCAAGCCTAGCTCACGAGCTGCTTTGGAAATAGAGCCAGAACGTTCAATTTCCTCTAAAAGGTCAACTTTTCCTGGCCCGAGAGCTATTTGACTATCAGAAACCACTCTTATACGAGGCAGACAGCTGGCCGTTTCCAATTTTTTAGAAGTCAATGAAGTATCTCCAATGATTAGAGGATTTAAAAAAATATGAGCTTGCACCAGTTGGTTGTTATATTTTTTTCTAATTTAGTCGTTGGCGAGTTATCTAAAAAAACCTGCATCTTAATTTAAGAATGATAATTGTGAAAGACGTTCTAAGAAAATTTACCCTAAAATTGGGCGCGTAGGTAGTCTCGCTGAATTGGACTTTATTAGAGATTATGCCAAAAATATTAAGAATTGGCATTGAAATTAATTGAGAGCTAGATTATTTTTTATAAAAAATAAATTACGCTTTTGAAAGCGGTTTATAATGATTGGTGTAAGAATTTTAAGAATAGTTAAAGTTTATTAGGTTTTTTAATTTTATTTTGGTGGAGCATTGTAAAAAATTCAACTCGGTTATTTCCTTTGATAGCAATGATTGCGTTTATTGGCTACGCAACAACAGGTGGTGGTTTTTTTTATTGTTGGTGCGTCGAAAAAGTGGTCTCAATCGAAGCTGAGTGATGAGAATTTGAAAAGAATGCCTATTACAACGTGGGAGCTATGGAAATAGTAATTAATTTTTAATTTGACATGAGATTTAAATTCATTTTTTCGTTTGAGGAGGGTTTTTTTAGATTCACATTAGGGTGGTTTATCGGGTAAAGAATCAACTATCTAGAGCCACTGAAAAATCGGATAAGCTAGAAAAAATCAAATCAGCCTCACTAAAGTCTATGTTTTGATTTAGTTGGTTCAGGATAATAATACACGACATATTGGCAGCTTTAGCAGCGATTAGCCCTTTTAAAGCGTCTTCAATGACCATACATTGTGACGCATTACAGTGCAGTGACTTAGCAGCATTTATGAAAATATCTGGGTGAGGTTTTTCTTTTGTTGCAGATTCTTTGCCTAGAATATTATCGAATAAGTCTTCAGCACCAGAGTTTTTGAGAATAGCACGGATGTCATGTTTCCATGAACCGGATGCGATTGCTACGGGTAAATTAGCCTTGAGTTTTCTAGCTACTTTAATCGCCTCTGGAAATAATTTAATGTCTCCATTTTGACAATACTGTGAATATACTTCAAATTTTTGTTCGCGTAATTTAATTGGATCGATAGGCAAGTCAAGGTTATGCCTTTTAATTTCACCGGCGATACCTTGACCTTTTGATGTCCATTCCACCCAGTACTCACTTTTATTCAAACTGTGTCCATATTTTTCGAATATCTGATTGTAGGCGAGATAGTGGTAAGGTTCTGAATCGGCAAGAAGGCCATCAAAGTCAAAAATTATCCCATTGGTTTTTTTTAAGAGCGACTTTAATTTTTCGGACTGAGATAACTCATTTAAAGAATTCATAAAAAGTGTAATTAATTAGCGAAGTATTTGCCCAAACCTATCAGACCTAACCCAATTATCTTCCGAATTCCATGACCAGTAGATTACAAGAGCCTTACCTTTAACTTTATTTATTTCAAGAAACCCCCAAAAGCGGCTGTCCTGACTATTTTCTCTGTTATCTCCCATCATGAATAAGTGTCCAGGTGGAACCAGAATAGGTCCAAAATCATCTCGCGGTACAAGCCGAGTTTGTTGAGGCGCGTCCGTATGTCTAGCGTGCTCTTCTAAAATAAGTTTTTCATTAATATAAACCTTTTGTTGTCGAACTTCTAATAGATCACCAGGTACACCAATCACTCGTTTAATAAAATCTCTATTTTCGTTTTTAGGATATTTAAAAACGATAATGTCTTCGTGTTTGGGAACTTTTTGAAAAAATATAATATCGTCAAAAAGCTTTATGTTAAGAAATGGAATAGTATTTGGGATATGAATTCCGTAGGCAAATTTAGAGACAAGAATATGGTCACCAATGAGGAGTGTGTTTTTCATAGATCCTGATGGAATTTTAAATGCCTGAATTATAAAGGTGCGGATAAGTAGAGCTAGCAAGAGGGCAATAAAGATTGCCTCGGCGTATTCCCGAAAAATGCTCTTACTACTTTTCTTAATACCTTGAATAGGTTTGTCTTTAGAGGGATTATTTTCCATCGGTTCTCAATACGGCTAAAAAAGCTTCTTGTGGGATTTCTACTCTTCCAATTAGTTTCATTTTCTTTTTACCGGCTTTCTGTTTTTCAAGTAATTTACGTTTGCGAGAAATATCTCCGCCATAGCACTTTGCCAGCACATTTTTTCTTAGTGCTTTGATTGTCTCCCGAGCGATAACCTTGCTTCCGATTGCTGCTTGAATGGCTACTTCAAACATTTGTTGGGGAATTTTTTCTTTAAGTCTTTTTGCCAGTTCTTTTCCTTGGGAATATGCCTTGTCTGTATGGATTATTAAGGATAATGCATCAACTACTTCACCATTTAATAGAATATCTAGCTTGACCAGTTTAGAAATGCGAAAATTCAGAAACTCGTAGTCAAAAGAGGCATACCCTTGAGTAGCCGACTTTAGTTGATCGTAAAAGTCTAAAACGATTTCGCTAAAAGGTAACTCGTATTGTAGTAATACGGTTTTAGGATTCAAGTATTCCATTTTAATTTGAATTCCTCGTCGGTCGCGCGCAAGAGACATTATTACTCCAATGTGTTGATCTGGGCAAATGATTGTGCCAAGGACGTATGGTTCTTTCATATGATCTACGCTACGCATTTCTTTTAACTTTGCAGGATTATCGAGCATGATGTCTGACCCATCAGTGGAGTAAACTTTAAATGCTACACTGGGTGCAGTGGTGAGTAGGTCAATACTATATTCTCTTTCGAGCCGCTCACGAATGATTTCCATATGTAAAAGGCCTAGAAAACCGCAACGAAATCCAAACCCCAGTGCTTGTGATGATTCTGGTTCGTAGGTGAATGAAGCATCATTGAGTGTTAGTTTGTCCAATGCGTCGCGCAATAATTCATATTGGTCACCAGATATGGGGTACAATCCACTAAAAACCATGGGCTTAGCTTCTTTGTAACCTACAAGAGCATTCTTTGTAGGTCGATTTGCCTCTGTTATGGTGTCACCAATTTTGGTTTGATTCATTTCTTTGATTCCTGCGATCAGGTATCCCACTTCTCCTGCTTGTAATGATTTTCCTGGTTTTTGGGCGGGGGTAAACGTTCCTGTTTCCTCTACATTAAACTCCCTCCCTGCGGCCATTAAACGAATACGCATCCCAACGTCTAATCGGCCTTCCACCACGCGCACCAGTAGAATTATTCCTCGATAAGAATCAAACCAAGCATCAAATAAAAGAGCTTTGAGTGGTTTTTCGCGGTCACCAGTGGGTGCAGGAATAAATTTTACTACGGCTTTCATTATATCTTCTATGCCGATTCCTTCTTTTGCGCTAGTCAAAACGGCTTGGTCTGATTCAATTTGCAACACATCTTCTAATTGTTCTTTTACTGAGTCAGGGTCGGCACTGGGTAAGTCTATTTTGTTGATAACTGGAATGATAGTGAGATTGTTTTGCGTTGCAAGATTCACATTGGCGATGGTTTGAGCTTGGATACCTTGAGTCGCATCAACGATCAGTAAAACTCCTTCACAGGCTGCCAGACTACGAGATACTTCATAGGCAAAGTCGACATGTCCAGGAGTATCAATCATGTTAAAGGTATAGTCTTCTCCGTTAGGATGCTTATATTGGAGACAAACTGTTTGCGCCTTAATAGTGATTCCTCGCTCGCGCTCAATGTCCATATTATCGAGAACTTGTTCTTTCATTTCTCTTTTTTCTAGCCCACCAGTGAACAGGATGAGTTTATCAGCAAGGGTAGATTTGCCATGATCTATATGGGCTATTATAGAAAAATTACGAATTTGATTTTGATTCATTTGATAAAATTTTTTACTTTTTGAGAGGTGTAGAATTATCCCGTTACTTGATGTTCCTTAGTGTAGGTAGGAAATTTTTCTGGTGAATTGAGAAAGTTATACCATTCGTCGTATCGACTTTTAATGGCTTCGTAGTCAGAGTCTCGGTCTATGTCCAAAGCTGCTCCTGGATAGGGAACCTCCAAGCCTTTGAATCTTGTATTAAGAAGACTAGAAATACAACTTTCCATATCTTGTTTCGCTGTCCATTTTTTGAAGAATTTTACAGGGAAACTCCATCCAATTGATGAAAAAAGTTGACATAATTGAAGCCCAATATAACAGCGGTAGTATCTGAGCTTAATTTTCCCTAATAAGTTGCGACCAAACAGTATAATTTTTTTAAAGTCCCTCTGGTAACGATACTGGTACATTTTTTGTACGTATTCTCTATTCGCTATTCTGAGGGGTTTTACCAGATGTAGATTATTGATTCTATAGTTATTTTCTTTGAGGTGAAGATAAGCCATCTTAAT
>CAJJDL010000027.1 GCA_905182935.1 uncultured Nitrospinaceae bacterium
TATCGTCTCAAACCGTTCTTATGAAGATTAATAAAAAAATCATAGAAGGTCTCAATCCATCGGCCCAAATAAAATTTCACAAACAATTGCTTTTATCTCTCGCTAGCCATTTAGATCAAATGAATAGCCAGTATGTAGATTTGGAATTTAAGTATGATGCGTTGAAAATCAAGAACTTGAAAGAGGCTGGGGTATAATTATTTATCATGATGTAGTCGACTCAGTAGGGCTAATAGAAAGAGAAGTAATGCGGGCAATTATCAAAGTGAAATCTAAGAGTCGCTGTTCATAGAGAACCCTCTTGTAACTTAAATACCAGTAACAATATTTCAGAAAATGATAAGCAATGGAACTATTATATGCAGGAATAAAAAAATATCCCGTTATTCCTAGAAATTGTGACCTATGTATGTGAAATAGGGGATTTTCGTATTTCTCTTCTGTATTTGGAAGTGTGTAAGCTGGAACAAGCTGAGTCAATGCCAGAAAATCAAAAAGGCTTGGGAGCGATCTGTCTCCAAGCCTTTTTTTATTTGGTAGCGGGGGCCAGATTCGAACTGACGACCTTTGGGTTATGAGCCCAACGAGCTACCAGGCTGCTCCACCCCGCATCGATATAAATTTTAACGCCACCTAGTTTTTTAAATCAGTAGAGTGATGAACCCTATAGGTTTTCTAGTTTTTGTCAAGCGATCATTCGATTGAAAATTTCACAATGAGTAGAAGTGAGTAGTTTACTTCTACTCATTAATAAAAAAGTCTGCTCGAGCACAATCAAGAAAATACTCGAGCAGCATTCATCTATAATGTTACTTATATTATAAGCTAGCGTTTTTTCGGTTGGGATTATGAAATAACGAAGTCTCAGCAGTTAAGTCTGCTAAAGCAGGAAACTCTTGATCCGTGTGTATTTTTTTAGCTTTTTCCAAAAGCACTTCTTCTGTCTCCTTATCATCTTCGTTAGGTATGCAGCAATCCACTGGACAAACTTCTTGGCAGGCCTCTTCTCCGTGAAAGCCTACGCATTCTGTACAAAGATCAGCGTCAATTTCATAGAAGTCTTCTCCCTCAGAAATAGCACCGTTAGGACATTCGGGTTCACATACACCGCAGTTAATGCATTCGTCAGTGATGAGTGTTGACATATTTATTTTCCTTTTTTGTTAGTTTGAATATTAAAATTGTTAATTTTTTGACTGAGCTTTTATATCGTAAAGATTCGCCTAATATATATGCAAATCAAATTTTTGTTATTAGGTCACAATATTTCTTGTAGCTCAATATACCTTATAATATATGAGATATATAAATATTTGGTCCGCAAGTCAAGAAAAATATATTAATTATCCTTAACCTAATTATTTTTATAAAAATTCTTCAAATATCCAATATGCTTTGTTCCTCTTTATACCATTTGTTATGATTAATCATGTTTGTTAAACGAATTTTAATATATTTCCCGCTATTTCTAATAGTTTTTTTAGCGCAGTCTTTTTTTTGGGTCCCTAATTACGATAAACAAGCAGTAGGAAACCCAGAGCGTCTCAAAAAATACATCCATGGTTCCTCCGGGGATGCGGAAATTCTCAATCCAATTCTTAGTGCGGATTCTGCTAGTAGTTCAATAAATAATTTAATTTTCGATGGGTTGATTTCGTTAGATGACAAACTTGAATATACGCAACGTTTAGCGACTTCCTGGGTTCATGAAGAGGAGGCTTTTTTGGTGGTTGATTCTCGCTACCTTCTGAAGCAAATCAATAAGCCTTTACTAAATACTAAAGATTTGGTTAGTTATATAAAAAACTCATTAAAGGACAATAAAGAGTGGATTGAGAATATTAAGAATATTGAGATAGTACCGAGCCAGATTGTTCATGGGTCAATTGAGGTGCCAATTTATAATGCTAATGGATCATTGAAAAATTTAAAAGGACGTCCGCTAAAAGAAACATTGCCATATAAATTAAAATACCCCAATCGTATAAAGTTTACTCTTGAGCATGTGGATCAAGATTTTTTTAATCCAATCATAAAACTAATTGGAAAAAAATATTATGATTCATTTCCCTATGATGATTTTATTAGTACAGAAAATAGAATTCAGCGCGAACGACTAAGACCTTATTTTGCGGAAATTTTTAATATAACGGAACATAACCCGGTAATAGTTTTTAATCTGAGACGTGGAGTTCACTTTCACGATGGTCACGAATTTAATTCTGGAGATGTAGTGTTTACTTACAGATCTATTATGGATGTAAAAACTGCTTCTCCTCGCCGTTCCGATTATGAGCCTGTAAAGTTTGCTATAGCTCAAGGTCCTCACAAGGTAAGGGTTACTTATAAGCGGTTATTTTCACCAGCTATTAATTCTTGGTCTATGGGTATTTTACCTGAACATCTCCTTAACCCAGAGGCCTTGAGGCAGGAAGCATTTTCTCGTAACCTGGATCCTGAAAATTTTACTATTCGAGACAGTCACTTTAATCGTAACCCTGTAGGGACAGGGCCTTTTAAATTTAATAAATGGAAGTCTGATGAAACGATACGCTTAAGGCGGAACGATGATTATTGGGAAGGGCCTCCCGAATATCAAGAATATATTATGCGCATAATTCCAGATCCTCTTACCAGGGAAATGGAGTTTTACGCTGGTGCTGTTGATAACTATAATGTTGAACCCCATCAATTAGCTCGTTTTAAAAAAGAGGAAAAATACCAGAGTTTCTCCAGTTTGGGTTATTTTTATTCTTATATTGGATATAATTTAAGAAATCCACTTTTTAGCTCACCTGATGTTCGCAGAGCATTGGGTATGGCTATTGATGTAGATCAGATCATCAAGCATGTTCTTTATGGAGAAGGTGAGAGGGTAACCGGGCCTTACGCGAAAATGACTGACTGGTATGACCAGGAAGTACAGCCGCTCCCTTATGATCCTGATGGTGCACTTAAAATACTCCATAATCTGGGCTGGAAAAAGAACAAAAATGGTTTCCTTGAGAAAGGTGGAAATATATTTGAATTCAATCTCATTACTAATAATGGAAATTCTATTCGTAAAAACATTCTTACCATTGCTCAAAACAGTTGGAGAAAGATTGGAATTAAGTGTAATACTCAAGTATTTGAATGGGCAGTTTTCTTGAAAGACTTTGTCAATACTCATAACTTTGATGCGATTGTTCTAGGGTGGAGTATGGGTGTTGATCCAGACTTGTTTCAGATTTGGCATTCTAGCCAGAGTGGGAAGCGCCAGCTTAACTTTGTTGGTTATGAAAATCTAGAAGCAGACCGCCTTATTGTTCAAATTCGGCAAGAGTATGACAAAAAAAAACAAATCAACTTGACTAAGAAATTACATCAAATAATTGCAATTGACCAGCCCTACACATTTCTTTACGTCAACAAGTCTACTCAACTGTTAGATAAGAAAATTGTTATTGTCGAGCCTAAGTTGGATGGAAAAGAAAAATACGTAAAGATTTATCCTACGCGTGATGGAGGAATAAATTATTATTTTAATAAATGGAGAAAACTTAACTTTGTTCCGCAGTTTAATGATTTAAATTAAAACTGATTAATCGTTCATTTAAAAACCCTGCGTTGTAAATATATTTCGATAGTATTCTTAGCATTGCTGGCGACAGCAATGTCGGTCATGGCATCGTTGTTAAAGTCTCCACTTGTTATGGCAAGCGGTGTGCCACCATCGACAAAGTAATCACGAGTCGGATGTTGAAAATGCCCGTCAGCACTTCTTGCTATAAAGGAGAAATTACTGCTCCGCGAATTAGCAACAGCGACGTCAGTCATGTTGTCAGAGTTGAAATGACCTGCTGTAAGCGAAATGGGCCCACCTCCGCCAGAGAAGATGACTTCATTTTCGAAAGTCCCATCACCTCGTGAAATAAGCATATACATGTTATCCCCTTGCCCAGAGCTAAAGACTAAGTCTTGCAAACCATTATTGTTCATGTCTTTTGTGATTAAAATTAAAGGAGATAGGTTTTTCGAAAAACTTACCGGCTTTGAAAATGTGCCATCACCATTCCCTTTAAAAAGCCGTATGCCACTTGAGGAGGAACTATGAGTTGCTAAAATAATATCTACCTTACTATCGTCATTAAAATCCCCAACGACTCCGGAAAGAGACCGAGATACAGTTGGGTATATTTTTTCTTTTTTAAACAAACCGTTTCCCGAGCCGAGAAAAATTTCCATTTTATTAAAGGTAAGAGTTACAGCCACATCAAGGTTCCCATCATTGTTAAAGTCTGCAGGAATAATCGCAAGAGGAATTCTGCCAGTCAGAACTCTTGGCATTCTCCGGAAGGCGCCATTTCCATAACCAAGAAGTACAGTGAATAGTCCTGACCCACGAGAGTTAGTTAGGAGGTCTGGGATTCCATCATTGTTGACATCACCACTGACAATAACTGTGGGTTCGGAACCAACTGAGAAAGTTAGTGTTTTTTTAAAGGTTCCGTCACCGATACCCAATAGAATAGATAGTGTATTGTTTTTAGTGTTAGCAGTTACTAAGTCTAAAGAACCATCCAAATTTAAATCTGTAGTGAGAATATCAGCAGGCCCGTTACCAACTTTTAATACTTTGAATTTATAGAGTACATTTGGAGGAGGGGAGGGGAGTTCAATTTGGCATCCTAATAATATAAAGAGAGACGTTAATGCCAGTATAGTTTTTACTTTATTATGCATTGAAAGTGTTTAGCATGATTAACAACATTTAAATAGTCTCTGATTTATCTATAAAAATTAACTTAAAATAGCTTGATTTCAATTTAAGTGTATGCAACAATGGCTACCCTATTATTATCCCCTCGCTTCAGCCTATATAGGTTGGGGCTATCCTTAAACCGTGAGGAGGAATGAGTTGAGATCCTACCAGAGTGTCCTTATTCTTAAAGCAGACTTGGATGAAGCCCAAGTTGATCTAGCCCTTGAAAAAATAACCGAGTTTTTGGCTAAATATAATGGCTCTTTCCTGAAAGTAGAAAAATGGGGGAAGAAGCGTTTGGCCTATCGGGTAAAAAAAAGCCGTTTTGGACATTACATTAATCTATATCATACGTGCGAGAGTTCAAAGGTATCTAGTTTAGAGTTAGATCTAAAATTGTACGACCTTGTCTTAAAGTTTCTTGTCATTCGGTTAGATGACTCTGAGGTTAAAAGAGCAATGGACCGGGAATACGTAGGTGATTCCGATAAAAAGATTGAGAATAAAAAAGATGAAAAGTCTGAAAACATAAAAGATGAAAAGTCTGAAAATGTAAAGGAAGTTTCTTCTTAAGGGGAAATATTAAAAAACAAGTAATTGTTATAATTTGATAAACCTTAATAAAGTTATCCAATTGGATTTGTTGAGCTATGGCTAGTTTTAATAAAGTAATGTTGATGGGTAATTTAACTCGAGACCCTGAGTTGAGGTACACGTCTAATGGTTCAGCTGTGACAAGCTTTGGTCTCGCAGTTAATCGAAAGTTCAAACAAGGGGATGAGTGGAAGGACGACGTTTGTTTTGTCGATATAACAGTTTGGGGTAAACAAGGAGAAAACTGTGCCGAATATCTAAGTAAAGGGCGTCCTGCATTTATTGAAGGATTTCTAAAGTTTTCAACTTGGGAAAGTGACGGCCAAAAAAGAAATAAACTAGAGGTAGTCGCCAGTACTGTTCAGTTTCTTGGATCTCCTGGTGGCACAGGTGGCACAGGTGGCACAGGTGGCACAGGTGGCACAGAACCGACTCCGCCCTCGAGTGAA
>CAJJDL010000028.1 GCA_905182935.1 uncultured Nitrospinaceae bacterium
AATTTTACTTTTATAGGTTAAATTTAGCAACTTTAACGAATCGCTTATAGCTTAAGGTATATTGACTTTGCAAGGGCAGTTTGTTAGCTTAACAAAATTAATACTTCTAACAATAGATGGAGAGAAAATGCCTTGGGACGATTTACACGAATCTAAAGGATCGGGGAATAAAAGCGGCGGAGGCTCCAGTGAGTCATCAAACAAACCCCCTTTTGATTTTCCTCAAATCCAAATTCCAAAATTCAAACCTTCCATGATCTGGGCTATCCTCGGAGTATTGCTAGTAGTCTGGATTATTCCGGGAACATTCTATTTTGTAGAACCAGATGAAGAAGGAGTGGTTGTCACCTTTGGAGAATTCTCTCGTATCACAACACCTGGGATGCATTTTAAATTTCCTTCTCCCATAGAACATGCGAGTACGCCAAAGGTTAAAAAAATTCGCCGAGCTGAAATAGGGTTTCGTACAACTCAGGGAGGCGGTACCCAAAAAGTACCTGCTGAGTCTCTCATGCTCACCGGTGATCAGAATATAATCGACATCAACCTTGTTGTTCAATACAAAGTGATGGACTCGGTAGCGTATCTATTTAATGTACAACGAGTACATAAACTTGTAAGAAGTACTACCGAAACCGTCGTCCGAGGTATAGTTGGTAGCCGCAAAATTGACGAAGCTCTTACAACAGGTAAAGCGGCTATTCAAATATCGGCTCAGGAACAAATTCAGGCTCTTTTGGATAAACATAAATCAGGAGTCCAAATTGTCACCATTCAGCTGCAAGATGTTCACCCACCTGAGCAGGTAGCATCAGCATTTAAAGATGTTGTATCTGCACGAGAAGATAAACAAAGAATGATTAATGAGGCTCAAGGATACCGTAACTCAGTGATCCCTGAAGCTCGGGGGCAAGCTGCCCAAATTGTAAGAGCATCTGAAGCATACCGAGAAGAAAAGGTTAGTATGGCGCAAGGTGATGGACAACGATTTGTCTTGCAATATAATGAATACAAAAAAGCACCTGAAATCACTCGAAAGCGAATTTATCTTGAAACCATGGAAGAGGTGTTACCTTCTATGCAGAAATTCGTAATGGGGAATAATAAACAAGGCGTTCTCCCGATTCTTCCGTTAAGACCCGGAGCAATTGGCGACGTAACTGGAAGATAAAACTAACTATGAAACAAAATGGACTTATTATAGGTTTGGTGCTCGTAGCATCACTGATATCAACCTCAATGTTTACTGTACACCTGACGCAAACAGCAGTTGTACTAGAGTTATCAAAGCCAAAAAAAATAGTCACAGAACCAGGTCTATACTTTAAAATTCCGGTTCTGCAGAAGGTTCGTTTTTTTTCCAAACAACTTTTGGACAATGACTCGCCACCTACTGAATTAATTACACGAGATAAAAAAAATCTACTCATTGATAACTTTTCTTTATACCGTATTATTGATCCTTTGAAATTTCTAGAAACAGTGCGCACTGAAAATGGTGCTCGGGCTCGCCTTGATGATATTGTTTACTCTGAACTGCGAGTCGAAATTGGCACACACGACCTTATGGATGTTGTGACCGAAAATAGAAATCTCATCATGGCTAAGGTGACAGCCGAATCAAATAAAAAAGCAGCAGAATATGGAATACAAATGGCTGATGTTAGGATTAAGCGGGTTGATCTGCCTCCAGAAATAGCTAACTCAATTTTTAATCGTATGCGTACCGAACGTCAGCGTATTGCCATGGAATACCGCTCGGAAGGGAAAGAAGAATCTACCAAAATTCGGGCTCAAACTGATAAAGAAAAAACAATCCTAATCGCTCAAGCTTACAAACAGGAACAAACTATTCGTGGTGAAGGCGATGGACAGGCAACAAAGATATATGCTGATGCATTTTCAAAAGACCCTAAGTTTTATAACTTCATTCGCTCAATGGAAGCTTATAAAAAATCTTTAAAAACGGACACCACCATTCTTTTGTCCGAAGATTCTGAGTTCTTAAACTTCCTCAATAAGAATAAGTAACAATTAAAATAGGACGGTTCTGTCCTCATGCTACTTTTCTATAGTCAACCGGGAGTTCAAACCGGTTCCCGACTTTCACAGAGTTTACATTTCCTATGAGAATTTTGATAGTTGGAGCTGGCATTGTCGGTAATCATTTGGCAGAAGAACTCTCCGAAGAAGGTCACGATATTGCTATTATCGATGAAGACTTTTATAAAATCCGTCGTATCTCAGATACGTTGGATGTAATGGCAGTTTGTGGCAATGCTTGTCTACCAAGTGTTCTTGTAAAAGCTGGAATTCGAGATATGGAAATGGTTATTTCCGTTACCAACAAGGATGAAATAAACCTAATGGTTTGTTTTCTAGCCTCAAAATTCGAAGTTCCAAAACGATTCGCTAGACTTCGGAGTATGGAATTTACCGGACCTGGTCAAATTTTTCCACCAGAAGAATTGTTTGTTGACCACGCGATCAACCCAGGTGAAATCATTATTGATACTATTCTCAAAATCCTACAAACACCAGGAGCGGTAAATGTGGCCGAATTTGCCCAAGGTAAGGTTTTATTACGCGAATTTGATCTGCCGGAAAATGCTCCCTTGACAGGAAAAAGTATTCAAGAGCTAGTAAGCATTTCAGATCTCGATCTAATCTTGATTGTAGCTATTGTCCGAGAAGGGAAACTCATCATACCAAAACCAGAAGATATTCTTCAAACCGGCGACCGCATCTACACTTTGGTAAACAAAGAATTTCTGCCATTTCTTTTGCCAATGCTAAATAAAACCGTCGATGCAGTAGAAAAAATAGTCATATATTCGGCTAATCCTTTATCAGTCAACCTCGCTAAAGCGCTAGAGGAAATTGTAAAAGATGTATGTATCATCGAACCTTCTCTGGAGACTGCCCACAAGGCAGCAGACGAGCTTTCAAAGACTTTAGTACATCACGGCACTGGAACAGACCTCGACCTATTTAATGACATTAATATGAAAGATGCAGACTTTTTTATGGCTCTTTCTGACGATGATGAAAATAATATTCTCGCCTCTCTTCTGGCCAAAAAACATGGCGCGCGGCGCGCACTGGTCATTACTAATGACCCTGAGTATTTACCTATTGTTGATTCAATTGGCATGGATATCACAATTAATCCTCGCCTGATCGTAGTAAGCACAATTTTAAAACATTTGCGCAAAGGAGGCGTTATTTCTGTCTTCAAACTCATAGAAGATGCAGAGGTTATGGAACTTATTGTCGATGCCAATTCAAAGATTGCCGGAAATAGAATTTCTAATTTAAACTTTCCACGAGATGCGATGATAGGCGCAATCATACGTGAAGGAGAAATGATGGTGCCTGAGACAGGGATTACTATTGAAGAGGGCGATTCAGTCATTGTCGTTGCTTTGAGTTCAGCAATCGAAAAAATAGAAAAAATTTTTGGCCGTAAAAGACACTTTTTCCGCTTCCAATGAACATATTTGCAATTTTTAATGTTGTGGGGGTCCTCCTCCTTCTTCTCTCTGGGCTAATGGTCCTGCCTGTTGGCATTTCACTTTACTACGATTATCCGCCGTTGCCTGGATATATGACCGAAACACAGGCATTTATTCTGACCCTTGTGGTGTCATTTATAACTGGCCTTTCTTTGTGGAAGGTTCTTCCGTCAGGCGTTGAAAAACTCAGGGATCGAGAGGGATTTGCCATTGTTGCTTTGTCATGGTTATTCATCGCGCTAGCCGGTGCGTTTCCTTATTACCTTTCTGGGGCCTGCCCTGATTTTATAGATGCGTTCTTTGAAAGTATGAGTGGTTTTACTACGACAGGGGCATCTATTTTAGTCGATATAGATTCATTACCTCGTGGGATTCTATTTTGGAGAAACCTAACCCAATGGTTTGGAGGAATGGGCATCATTCTGCTATCTATGGCAATTTTCCCGGCACTTGGGATTGGTAGCACTCACTTGTTTAAGGCAGAGGTCCCTGGTGGAGTCACTGTAGAACGTATGCAGCCTAGACTTGCCGAAACAGCAAAAATTTTATGGAAAACGTATGTTGTATTGACTGTGTTGCAGATAATTCTACTTAAATTAGGCGGAGTTGAGTTTTTTGATGCACTATGCCACAGCCTTTCTACAGTTGCTACAGGTGGATTTTCAACACACAACTCCAGCATCGGCTATTTCAACAGTCCCTATGTAGAATCGATTTCTATATTATTTATGTTTTTAGGTGGTGTCAGCTTTGCCCTTCATTATCAATTGGTAAATGGTAACTTTGGAACAGTATTTAAAAACCCTGAATTACGTTGTTATGGGGCTATAATTATCATCGGGATTGCTCTGGCAACTTGGGGGTTAATCTCTTCTAGGCCTGATTTATCACTAAATGATTCCTTTCGTAAGGCGGCATTTAATATCGTTTCAATTAATACAACTTCTGGTTTTATGACCGATGATTTCAACCTGTGGCCAAATTTTTTAAGAATCTTTATGCTGGTTATTATGATGGTCGGGGGATGTTCCGGTTCAACCAGTGGTTCGTTAAAAGTGATCCGCTTTGTAATCTTGTTCAAAATAATAAGAATGGAACTAAAAAAACTCGTCCACCCCCGTGCCATTTTTCATGTAAAAGTTGCTGGTAAATCGATAGACCCAGACGACTTGACCAATGTAGTTGCCCTTACTTGCTTTTTTATGGGATTTGCAACTCTAGGTTGTATTCTTTTGTCTATGATGGGTCTAGACTTAACAACTTCAATATCTGCTTCCGTAGCTTGTCTATTTAATATTGGGCCCGGATTGGGGCAAGTGGGAGCCTCTGGAAACTACTCCGATATCCCGTTCATGGGCAAAAGTATTCTAATCACCTTCATGTTAATGGGAAGGCTGGAAATATTTGGGATTATGCTTCTTTTTCTACCAATGGCATGGCGTAAATAAGATTTGATTTTATACATTTATTATTTTAATATTTGCCAATTCCCGTTTAATAGGTATTGAGCTTTGAGATTTAAAATATCGATTAGCTGCAGTATCTATACTTATTTTAAAAACACTCAAACTGCTAATTCCTCATTGGGGAAATGGCTTTTCAAGGTTCCTAGAATATGACCACATCAAGTGCTCCACTAAAAGTTACTGAGGTTGTCTTAAGAGATGCTCATCAGTCTTTACTCGCGACCCGAATGCGCACAGAAGATATGCTTCCGATTGGTGAAAAACTTGATCAAG